>CAMBMC010000220.1 GCA_945868555.1 Chitinophaga pinensis
ATGTCACTCCTCAGAGCTATGATATTCAGTTCACAGATTTGAAATTTTACGCGTCTGAAGTTGGCAATGGTTCGACTGTATTGTGTCGCACAGCCTTATTTGATTTTCGGAGCACGGGAAAGGACTTCTTCAATAAGGAGGGAAAACACGGAGACTTCAGCACCTTGAGTGGTAATGTAGGAATTGGCACTGCGTACAACCATGCCGATCCGACGGTGTATGATGTCACTGATCCACTAAATATTCAAGTCGCCAATGACATGTACTGGACGTGGGGCTCGGGATATATCTTCCTAAAAGTTGAAGCACGCGTCGATACCATTCCTGACGGAATTGCCAATTACAACCATTTCGTGACCTTTCACGTTGGAAGTGATGCCATTCTTCAACCCTTCCAGTTTTCTGGCCTTACATGGACAGACTTAGGGTCAGAACAATACCACTTGCCTCTGAAATTAGACATGCTGAAGTTCTTGGACAATGGCGTTCAGTCCTTTGATTTGACAACAGAGTTCACTTCTCACTCCCATGCTGGGCAGGAAGCCATAAGCTTAAAAGTAATGCAAAACTTCAAAGACGCCATAGGCCTATATTGATGCGCTATTTTTTATACATATTCTTTGCAATTAGCACATCAATTGTGTTTTTTGCTTGTCGAAAGGACAAAGTTGGACATACACCAACTCCTTACCAGCTGAAGATACCCTCTCATTTTCCAAAAATGAGTATTCCTGAAGACAATCCAATGACTGTCGAAGGAGTTGAACTTGGGCGAAAACTGTTTTATGAAGAGCTTTTGAGTGGTGACAATACCATGTCGTGTGCCTCATGCCACGCGCCGAATAATGGATTTTCAGATCCCAACAAATATTCGACTGGCATTGATGGCATTCAAGGGAACCGCAATTCAATGGCCTTAGTCAACTTGGGATGGCAAGATTTCTTTTTCTGGGATGGTCGCGCGAAGACGCTTGAAGATCAAATTCTTGAGCCTATTCCTAACCCCATTGAGATGCATCAGGAATGGAAGGATGCGGTTGCAAAATTGGAGGCAAATACCAACTACCGAAACATGTTCTTTCGTGCTTTTGGAGAAGCAGGCATCGATTCAGCGAAAGTAGCTAAGGCGATTGCACAGTTCTTACGCACACTCATCTCTGGCTCATCGAAGTTTGATGTGATGTACAAATACGAGAATGGTTTACCTTTATCAGCAGCTGAACAAGCAAATCTATCTGCCATCTCTCCAGATGAATGGGGAGGTTATGATTTATTTAAAAGTTTAAATGGTGCCGATTGTTTTCATTGCCACAATGGCCCACTGATGAATGTGAAAATTTACAGTAACAATGGGCTTGATGCTACGTTTACTGATTTGGGCAGGGGTGCGGTCACAGGCAGTCCAAATGACAATGGTAAATTTAAAGTTCCAACCTTGAGAAATATTGAATTGACAGCTCCATACATGCACGATGGACGATTCGCAACCTTGGATGAAGTGATCGAACATTATTCAACTGGTATCGTCATGAGTCCAACAATAGACCCTAAAATCGAATTTGCTTCTCAAGGCGGAGTTCAGTTAGATGCTCAAGAAAAATACCTCTTGAAGCAGTTTATGCTCACCCTTACCGATTTCGATTTTATTAATAACCCAGATTTTCAAGATCCAGACTGATAGAATTGCCTTGAATTTTGTTTCTTTACGCATCTTTTTACAAGAATGCATAAACCATGATTGACGAACGAAGATTAACCACCGAGGAAAAGGCCCTAAAAATAAACCTGACAGAAGATATCTACGGATGTTTTGCGGAAATTGGCGCTGGTCAGGAGGTTGCGGCGAACTTTTTTAAAGCTGGAGGTAGTTCGGGGACAATCGCGTTTACCCAATCTGCTTACGACATGAAGGTTTCCGATTCCATGTACGGAGTAACATCCCGTTATGTGTGTGAAGAACGATTGTTGACCATGCTCGACACCGAATACAACACCTTAAAATTCCGTTTGCCAAATAAATACAAAGAATCGCGATTTTTTGCGTTTTGTAATACGGTTGAATCACTAAACTACCACAAGACAAATCAAGGTCAAGGATGGGTTGGAATTCGCTTTCAGCTGAACCTAGAGGCTGCACCCAATGACATTATCTTGCACATTAAAATGCACGACAACAGCCACAAAGCACAGCAAGAAGCTTTGGGGATATTGGGTGTCAACCTCATTTATGCGGCTTACTTCAACTACACCAATCTGGATGAGTTGTTAGACAATTTGGTCCATCGACTTCCTCGTGACCGTATGGAGATTGATATGTTGCGTGTTTCAGGTCCAGACTTCGAACATTTTGACAATCGCGTTATTGCGTTGAACCTCGTAAAGCGGGGGATTACAGATGCGACCATGTTTGATTTGTGTGGGAATGTGCTCCAGCCGGCAACGGCCTTGTACAAGCAGAATATCTTATTGATGCGTGGTCGTTTTCGTCCTGTGACGAAGGTGCATATCGACATGGTTGAAAAAGGGAAAACGCAATTCTTGAAAGAGGAAGGAGTCGACCCTAAGAAGCTTCAAGTCATCTTTGAATTGACGCTAAAAGACCTGACGGCTGAAGGGAAAATTTCGATCAAAGATTTTATCGATCGTGCTGAATTGCTCGGTTCTTTGGGATATACCGTAATGATTTCGAATTACTTGAAACATTACAAAATGATTGATTACCTGGCATCTATCGCCAAAGAAAAACGGATGGGTGTGATTGCAGGCATTTATAACTTGCATACCATTTTCGATGAACGCTATTACGACAATCTGCCTGGTGGATTGCTCGAAGCCTTTGGTCGTGGATTTGGACACAATGTGAAGATGTTTGTCTATCCCGCGATCAATGTAGACACCGGTGATTTGTATGAGTTGGATGGATTTCAACTCAAGCCAAATCTTGTTGGACTCTTACGCTATTTGAAGGACAACAACAAGCTCGCTGCATTTGAATCTTTTGACCCTAAATTGTTGCACATCATGTCGGATGATGTCTTGGAAAAAATACATGCAGGCGCTTCTATTTGGGAGGATGATGTTCCCGTCGAGGTGGTGAAGGCCATCAAGTTTTATGAACTGTTTGGATATCATCCGAAGGCGGAAAATAGCATTGCGCATTAATCCTACTCATGCCTCACATTAAAAATGCCCTTATTCGCTACCGAATCATCGATCGTTCGATCCGAAACAAATACAAACCTTTTCCATCGAAAAAGGAGTTGAGGGAAGCCTGTGAGGAAGCATTGTATGGAATGTCCGACGGAGCGAACATTTGCGATTCAACCATCGAAAAAGACATGTTTTCCATGAAAATTGAACATGATGCCCCCATCAAGTACAGCAAAAAAAACGGAGGCTATTATTACGAGGATCCCGATTTTTCAATCAATGACATTCCCTTAACGGAAGAAGATTTAAGTGCTATTCGCTTTGCGGTGAAAACGCTCATGCAATTCCGCGATGTAGACATGTTCAAACAGTTTGGTAGCGCCATTGATAAAATTGTTGACCGCGTTTCCATCTCTTCACATCCAGACGACAAAGACATTAGTCAATTTGTACAATTTGAAACGGCGCTGTCCTCTGGTGGAAATGAGTTTTTACCAGAAATACTGACTGCAATTCGAAATGGACTAATCATTCGTTTTGACTATGCGAGTTTTATTTCAGGTCAGACAAAATCACGCGAGGTCTCTCCACTTCTTTTGAAAGAATACCGAAACAGATGGTACCTCATTTGTTTTGATCAAGAAAAAAAAGACATCATTACCTATGGTCTAGATCGCATGGGGGAACTTGTGTTAACTGAAGAAAAAAGCACTGTTCCTGTTGATTTTGATGCGGCATCCTACTTTCGCTATGCCTATGGAATTACAGCGAACACTAAAACCACACCCGAAACAATCGTGTTTACTGCCCAGAATGTTGCCGCTAAATACATCGAAACTCAGCCATTTCACGATACTCAGCGACTTATAAAGAGAGGCAATGAACGAACAACTTTTGAAGTTACCTTGCTTCCGTCAGAAGAATTGATTCGAAACATCCTCTCGTATGCTGGTGAAATTGAAGTGAAGCAACCACTAAGTTTGCGTGACGAAATTATTCGAAGGCTTCGAGGAATGAATGCAATCTATTCGCTTTCATAAGTCCCCTCTACACGTAAAATTCAATCTTCACACGTTCAAATCGCTATCTTTGTAGAAACAGTGAACAATGGAAATTTTGATCAAGCACACCAATGGTGTCTGTGAACTCCGATTGAATCGCCCGAGCGTTTTCAATTCATTCAATAAAGAAATGGCGATGCAGCTGCAGCAAGCTCTGGATGCCTGTGATTTGGATGAGGCTGTGCGTGCCATCGTGATCACTGGAGAAGGGAAAGCTTTCTGTGCAGGACAAGATTTAGCCGAAGCTATGGACCCCGAAGGGCCTGAATTGCAATCCATTGTCCGAGATCATTACAATCCAATCATTGAGCGCATTCGAACCATTGAAAAGCCGATCATCGCAGCCGTGAATGGTGTAGCAGCAGGTGCAGGTGCAAACATTGCTTTGGCGTGTGACATTACCATTGCCAAGAAAAGCGCTTCATTCATACAAGCATTTTCTAAAATTGGTTTGATCCCCGACTCTGGCGGGACATTTTTTCTTCCGCGAATCATAGGGATGCAAAAAGCCATGGCGCTCATGATGACCGGAGACAAAGTGTCTGCAGATCAAGCCCTTGAATTAAATATGATCTACAAATCTGTAGAAGATGATGACTTTGAAAATGAAGTCACACAATTTGCAGAAACGATTGCAAAAATGCCAAC
>CAMBMC010000221.1 GCA_945868555.1 Chitinophaga pinensis
AAAGAAATTCCATCAATGATTTATTATCCTGTGCCTGCTCACCGGCAGAAGATGTTCTCTGCTTTCGGGAGTGCAGAAACGGTGTTGCCAGTAACGGATGCGCTCACGTCTTGTGTAATGTCCTTGCCCATCCATACGGAAATGGAACAGGAACAGTTGGACTTGATTTGTGCAACGGTGGTTGATTTTGTCAAAGCTCATTCTTAAACTTTATGAAAAAAATAGCAGTAGTTGGGACAGGGTATGTAGGTCTAGTTACAGGTACTTGTTTTGCTGAAACGGGCAATCAAGTAGTGTGCATCGATATCGATGAAAAGAAGGTCGAGCGGATGCTCAAAGGGGAGATTCCAATTTTCGAACCCAACCTTGATGTATTGTTCGATCGGAATTTGCGCACCGAACGCTTAAATTTCACAACGAACTTGAAAGAAGGGATCAAGGACGCGGAAATTATTTTCCTCGCACTGCCAACCCCACCAGGTGAAGATGGTTCGGCGGATTTGCGCTACATCCTCGGTGTCGCTGATCAATTGGGGCATTTGCTCTCAGATTATGCGGTCATCGTTGATAAAAGCACAGTTCCCGTTGGAACAGCAGATAAAGTTAGAGAGGCGATTGCAAAAAATGCACGCTGTCAATTTGATGTGGTATCAAATCCTGAATTTTTGAGGGAGGGATTTGCAGTGAGTGACTTTATGAAGCCAGATCGTGTTGTGATTGGTGCAGGTTCAGAACGCGCACGTAAAGTCATGGAGCAACTGTATAAGCCTTTCGTTCGACAAGGCAATCCAATCATCTTTATGGATGAACGTTCAGCGGAATTGACAAAATATGCAGCGAATTCGTTCTTGGCAACGAAGATTACCTTCATGAATGAGGTGGCGAATTTTTGTGAGTTGGTCGGTGCGGATGTGGATAAAGTGCGCATTGGAATTGGCTCGGATGACCGCATCGGAAAACGATTTTTATTTCCAGGGATCGGCTATGGAGGATCCTGCTTTCCAAAAGATGTGCAAGCACTCGTGAAGTCGGGGAAAGAAAATGATTTTGACTTTCGGATTTTACAGGCTGTGATCGAAATAAACGAGGACCAGAAGAAAGTGCTTTTGCCAAAAGTGAAAAATTATTTCCGAGGAAATCTTACAGGCAAGAAAATAGCCATTTGGGGACTGGCCTTTAAACCAGATACGGACGACATTCGCGAAGCACCGGCTTTGGAGATTATCCAAGACTTATTGAATCATGGAGCAAGCATTTCAAGTTATGACCCAGAGGCAATGCCAAATGTAAAGCAGCAATTTGGAGATTCGATTGAATTCTCCAGTTCAGAATATGACGCATTGCTTGCAGCAGATGCACTCATCATTTGCACAGAATGGGGGATTTTCAGAAATCCTGATTTTGAGCGTATGGCGGAAGTCATGAACGATAAAGTGATTTTTGATGGACGCAACTTGTTTGATGTGGACGAAATGACCGAAAAAGGATTTTACTACAATTCCATTGGAAGACGTACAATTAATTTATAAGCCATGAAGGAGCAAAAGCGCATATTGATTACGGGAGCAGCCGGATTCTTAGGTTCCCACCTCTGTGATCGTTTTGTGAAAGATGGGTACCATGTCATCGGTATGGACAATCTCATTACGGGCCGTCTTAAAAACATTGAACACCTCTTCAAGTTGGAGAATTTTGAATTCTACAACCATGATGTCTCAAAGTTTATTCATGTGCCAGGCAAATTGGATTATATCCTCCATTTTGCATCGCCTGCGAGTCCAATTGATTACCTTAAAATCCCAATACAGACCTTGAAGGTTGGATCTTTAGGCATTCACAATTGCTTGGGACTGGCAAAACAAAAGGGTTCTCGCGTACTTATCGCATCGACTTCAGAAGTGTATGGCGATCCAGCGGTTCATCCTCAAAATGAAGATTATTGGGGGAATGTCAATCCTGTTGGTCCTCGAGGCGTGTACGATGAAGCAAAGCGTTTTCAAGAAGCCATTACCATGGCTTACCACAATTACCATGGCTTGGAAACACGGATCATAAGGATTTTCAATACCTATGGGCCACGCATGCGACTGAACGATGGACGCGCCTTGCCTGCGTTTGTAGGTCAAGCCTTGAGGGGAGAGGACATTACTGTTTTTGGTGATGGTTCTCAAACACGTTCGTTCTGTTACATCGATGATTTGGTGGAAGGAATTGTTCGTTTGTTGCACAGCGACTATCACATGCCCGTGAATGTTGGAAATCCTGATGAGATCTCTATTCGCGAGTTTGCAGAAGAAATTATTCAATTGACGGGTTCGGGCCAGAAAATCGTTTACAAGGACTTGCCAGTCGATGATCCAAAACAGCGTCAACCAGACATTACTCGTGCGAAAGCACTATTAAACTGGGAGCCTAAGGTAAATCGTGCCGAAGGATTGAAGATTACCTACGACTATTTTAAGAGTTTAACAACGGAAGAGTTGGAACAGACCGATCACAACGACTTCGACAAATACATTATCCGCTGATGGCTTATTTTGCACACGAAACAGCTGTGGTCGATGAAGGATGCAGCATAGGTGAGGGAACAAAAATTTGGCATTTTTCACACATCATGCCGGCTTGTGTCATAGGCGAGCGCTGCAACATAGGACAGAATGTGGTGATTTCTCCAGAGGTGCATTTGGGAAATAATGTGAAAGTTCAGAACAACGTGTCGATCTATACAGGAGTAAATTGCGAAGATGATGTTTTCCTTGGGCCATCCATGGTTTTTACCAATGTGATCAATCCGCGAAGTGCTGTAAATCGCCGTGAACAATACGCAAAAACACATGTGGGTAAAGGTGCAAGCATCGGCGCCAATGCGACCATCGTGTGTGGACATGACATAGGAGCTTTCGCATTCATCGGTGCAGGTGCTGTGGTGACGAAAACAGTTCTTGCATATGCTTTAGTTGTTGGAAATCCAGCACGTCAGATTGGGTGGGTAAGTGAATATGGACATCGTCTGTCATTTGATGAAAATGGCCGTGCAAGCTGCCATGAAAGTGGCCAAGAATATGAATTAAAAGGAAGCGAAGTAAATCGCATTCGTTAATATTGAAAGAGATTAAAAGAAGTATGGCAGCAGATAATAAAATACGTTTTGTCGTGATTGGTGCCGGACACATTGGCAAACGTCACGCAGAAATGATTCGTCGCGACGAGGAGGGTGAATTGGTGGCTATGGTCGATGTTCGCTCCAAAGAAGAGTGTGGCGTTGCCGTTTGGAATGTCCCATTTTATCACACCTTTGATGAGGTGTTGGCCGCAGGACTTGAATTTGATGTGGTCAATGTTTGTACCCCAAATGGCTTTCATGCCGCGCAAAGTTTGGCAGCTCTCAATGCGAAAAAGCATGTAGTATGTGAAAAGCCAATGGGCTTGACCAAAGACAGTTGTGAGAAAGTGATCTTTAAGTCATTGCAGGTTTCGAAGCAGGTCTTCTGTGTGATGCAAAACAGGTATTCTCCGCCTTCTGTTTGGATCAAAGAGTTGATTGAAAATGAGGTATTGGGTGAAATCTTCATGGTTCAACTCAACTGCTACTGGAACCGCGACGAGCGCTATTACAAACAAGGGGGATGGAAAGGTACTGAAGACCTTGATGGAGGTACTTTGTTCACCCAATTTTCCCATTTCATCGACATCATGTATTGGCTTTTTGGCGACATCGACAACATTCAAGGAAAATTTGCAGACTTCACGCACAAAAATATAACTGATTTTGAAGATTCTGGATTTGTCAGTTTTGACTTCACAAATGGGGGCATGGGCAGCATCAATTATTCAACCTCCGTGGCGACGCAAAACCTTGAGAGTTCGATTACTATCATCGGAAAAAAAGGAAGTGTAAAGATCGGCGGACAGTACATGAATGAGGTCGAAATTTGCAACATTGTGGGCTATGAAATGCCTGAATTGGCACCAACAAATCCGGGAAATGATTACGGAGCATACAAAGGTTCCGCAGCAAACCATAACTTTGTCATTCGAAATGTCATTGATACATTGAAAGGAAGAACTTCGGCTACTACAAACGCACTAGAAGGAATGAAAGTTGTTGAGATTATTGAACGAATATATAAAGTTAGAAATGAGCAATTTAATTTTTGATCAATTAATTCAAAAGGAAACAAAGATCGGTTTAATCGGCCTTGGTTATGTTGGATTACCCATCGCATTGGAGTTTGCACGTAAAATTCAAGTGCTTGGATTTGATATCAACCAAGAACGTGTGGACCTCATGAAAAACAATATTGATCCAAGCAATGAGCTTGAGTCATCGGCTTTTGAAGGATGCGACATTACATTTACGTGTGACTTGAACGACTTGCGCGATGTAACTTTCTTTGTTGTGGCTGTTCCAACACCTATCGACGATGCCAATCTCCCAAATCTAAAGCCTTTGCTCAGTGCGAGTGCTACGGTTGGAAAGGTGCTGAAGAAAGGTGATTATGTTGTTTTTGAGTCAACGGTTTATCCTGGATGTACAGAAGAGGATTGCATTCCAGTTCTTGAAGCCGAAAGTGGACTTACATTCAGAGACGATTTCATGGTGGGGTATTCTCCCGAGCGAATCAATCCAGGAGACAAAGAACATACGCTTCGAAATGTGATTAAAGTGGTTTCTGGATGTTGTGATGTGTCTCTAGACCAAATTGCAAAAGTATATGAGTTGGTGGTAGATGCCGGAGTTCACCGCGCGCCTTCCATTAAAGTGGCTGAAGCTGCAAAAATCATTGAAAACACACAGCGCGATGTCAACATTGCCTTGATCAATGAACTTTCTATTATTTTTAA
>CAMBMC010000222.1 GCA_945868555.1 Chitinophaga pinensis
GCGCCCGTAGTTGGGTTCACGGTTACTGTTCCGTTTGTCGGGTTCGAGGTAATCGTAACCGAAGTCAGGTTCAAACCTTCAACATCCGTGTCGTTTGCTGGAACGTTGATGACTACTTGCGTGTCCTCGTTTGTTGTCGTTGTGTTCACATTTGCCAATGGCGCGTCGTTCACTGCATTTACCGTGATCGTCACCAAGGCTGTATCGCACAAGGCTGGTGTGCCGTTGTCACAAATCTGGTAAATGAACTGATCTGTTCCGTTGAAGTTCGCATTCGGCGTGTAGGTCACTGCTCCCGTCGTTGGGTTCACGGTTACTGTTCCGTTTGTCGGGTTCGAGGTAATCGTAACCGAAGTCAGGTTCAAACCTTCAACATCCGTGTCGTTTGCTGGAACGTTGATGACTACTTGCGTGCCCTCGTTTGTTGTCGTTGTGTTCACATTTGCCAATGGCGCGTCGTTCACTGCTGCAACAACAAATGTAATGATGGCATTGTCACACAAACCACCTGCATCACAAAGTGTATAAGTGATTGTCGATGTGCCGTTGTAGTTCGTTGCAGGATCAAAAGTCACCACACCTGTTGTTGTGTTTAATGTCCAAGTGCCTGTTGAATTCGTAAAGGTTGTTTGAACACCTGCCGTTGATGGATCTAAATCAACCGTAAATTGCCCGGATCCATTGACTGGTGCTGTGGGATTCCCTTCGATATCGGTATCGTTGGTAATAACGTTCACAGTTCCATTAGGGCCGTCTTCTGTCAGTTGGGCAACAACAACATTGTCATTCGCGACAGGTGGGTCATTTACAGGCACAACAGTAATCGTCACCAAGGCCGTATCGCACAAGACTGGTGAGCCATTGTCACAGATTTGGTAAATGAACTGATCCGTACCGTTGAAGTTCGCATTCGGCGTGTAGGTCACTGCGCCCGTCGTAGGGTTCACCGTTACTGTTCCGTTTGTTGGGTTGCTCGTTATCGTTACTGATGTCAGGTTCAAACCATTGGCATCTGTATCATTCGCTGGCACTGCAATAACCACAGGTGTGTCTTCATTCGTAGACGTAACATCTGCAGTTGCATTCGGCGGTAAGTTGCAATTTTCGGTTAAAAACACTTCAGTAGCGGTCGCTGAACTTGGACAACCAGGGGTTGGTACGGTATAAAGAAGATTTACTGTTGTATTTCCCGACCCAGTGAATGTCAACAGAGTACCCGACAACGTTGCAGGACCCGTGACACTGAAAGTTCCTCCCGGTGGGTCAGCAGTCACGTCAATGGTTGAATTATTGCAATAGAGTCCTCCAGGGCTTAAGGTTGGCGTACCTGATACGGTAACATCCACATTTGTCGCCCCACAGATAAAAACCACGGCTGTGGCAAAGGTATACACGGATTCATTTGTAGTATTTGCTGTGCCATCACCCATACTTCCATTGATTCGGTGGCCCACATAACCAAAATAATCTTCACATTTTTTTACAAGCATTGAGGTATGACCACCCGTTTCAACAGCCAAAATTTTGTTTGCAGCGGTTATTCCATCAGGAATTTCCGGATTTGCCGCTCCAGCGGCAGCTCTTCCAAGCATGAGCCCATTCGATTCTCCCCAGTTGTAATTCGTAGAATCAGCTGTTAACACATTAATCGCAGCAAAAGCTTTGTCGTGTTCATTCGGTGAAATCCAGTGTATGTTATTCATTACAGGACCCGTAGTTGAGGTATAACGAGGTTGCACCCAGCCTAGGCGATCTGTTGTTGACCAATCGCCAATTTGTCTAAAATTGTTTCCACCCATCGCGTACAAATTTCCATTGGAATTCAACACATAATAGGTTGGTTTTGTATTGGACTCGTCACGCGTAACGCCGATCATTTTAATCGCATTTGCACTAGGCAAAGTCATTGCAGTTGCTCTAGTTCTCGAGGCAATTGCGGAATTATTTCCAAGGTAGGTTTCTGTACCCCAAGTAAACAACTCACCTGTTGAAGTAAGCGCCACCATTGTGTTTTGATTCCCTCTTACAGCAACGACATTTGATAAAGCAGGGTTTCCCGCAGCAGTCGTTGTTACTTTATACCACAAAACTGCGGCGGCGTTGCTCAGTGCAGCAGTTAGACCTGTTCCGGTATTTTCTCCCTGATGCGTTAAAACCCATACCTCTCCGCTACAGGTCACCAACGCCATCGTTTTGAAGGTCGTAAAAATCATTTTAACATCCAATGGAGACACACCTGTTGGCAAGCCTTGTGTGTTTCCTCCTACAGTAATTTTCTGAAAAACTGTTGATGTCGTTAAATTTTGGTGAATGATAGATCCTTCAACACCCCAAGCAAAAAGTCCGGTAGTCGTTAGAACGATCCCTTGGGCAGTGCCACTTCTATTACTGGCAAGGTGGGCCTTCAAGATATTACCAGTCAATGCAGGATAATTTGTTGAATTAATTTCCAAAGGTGCCAAAACATTGGCTGTACCATTGTTGGCCAAACCTTCTCCCCAAGTTTTGTAGGTTCCGTTCGCAGTTCGGACAACCGTAGAGTGGTAACTTGAACAAAAGTTGTCGTATTCAATGGTTGTTCCATCAGAATTGGACCCCATACCGAAGTTGAGGTAATTCGTATTTGAACACGTTGCACTAAAGCCACATTGTGCCGTCAAATTGAAGGATTGTAGGACGATCATTGCAACTAAACCAAGCGTTGTCATTGCACTTGTCAAATGGTAAATAGAATTCCTCATTCGAGAATTAATTTATTTTGGTAGGAAAATAGTATGTAAGGGACGTTTGACCAGCATAGAAAAAGTCAAACATGATGTAGGTGTCTTTTTGTGCAGTGCCTTTCAGGGCATAATTAAATAAATAATCGCCAGGTGCAAGTGCAGTAGATTCATTCACAAGTAATCCAGTAATTGTTGTGCCCACTCCTGCGCTTACAAGGTGAAACGAACTCACATCAACAGGTGTATTGGCATAGCTCTCAACCTTCACCGGAACCGTCAACAAGGTTCCTTGAAGTTCTTGGTTTCCATAGATGGCATTCGAAAATGTAATCCCATCAAAGTTAAATGACACACTGTAGGGAAGAACCGTTAGGTGAATTTCCTGTGGGAAATTCGCATGATTACATCCTTCTGAATGCGTGTCACTCGCGACTGTCAATTCATTTATGCCAACAATATATTCGCCGGGACGATCAAACGTGATGTCTTTCAATGTTGTACCCGTGCCTCTTTTCGAAAATTCAACGTCATCAATACCTACAATTGTCCACGATACATTTTCAAAATGTGACGAATTCAAAAAGGATAAGTTTATAGATTCTTTGAAGGAAATTACACACTCTACGGATTCTTTATTCGAAGAATCTTGAGCAAAGACTGTCGAAAGAAAAAATGTTAGTGATAGAAATAAAATGGTGAGATAGGAAGAAGTAGTGTTGTTCGATCTATTTTTAGATCGCGCCTTGCATTTGTGTAGCATATTTAATACCAGTTGATTTGTGCGCTGCAAATTTACGGCTTAATCCGTTAAAATACATGTCAATGTGTATTAAAATATGGTTACATCGTTATAACCGCATTAAATGATCCAGAGCATTTTGTACTTACTTGTTATTCCAATTGGTCATGGTCATGTTTAAACCAATGGTCGAATAACTTTTAATGAATTCCTTCGCAATATCAATACGTTCAGTCAAGGTTTCCTTTTCTTCATCTGACCATTCTCCCAGCACATAATCAACCTGCTGCCCTTTGAAAAAATCATTTCCTACCCCAAATCGCAGGCGGGTATATTCCTGAGAATTCAGCGTAGCTTGAATGTCCTTGAGTCCGTTGTGGCCGCCGTCGCTGCCTTTCCCTTTCATACGCAATTTCCCAAAAGGGAGAGCCAAATCATCTGTGATCACGACGATATTTTCACGTTGAATTTTCTCCGCTTGCATCCAATAATTGACTGCCTTTCCTGATAAATTCATGTAAGTCGTAGGCTTGATCAGAACGAGCGTTCTACCCTTAAACTTCACCTCTGCAACCTCTGCTTGTTTGTTCAAAGCAAATGAAGCCCCGAGCTCCTTCGCTAAAGACTCGACAACCTTAAAGCCAATGTTGTGGCGTGTTTCCGCATATTTATCTCCCGGATTACCGAGTCCTACGATCAGGTATTTCATGTGGTAAAGATAAAAAAGATGTCAAGATGTATAGACATCAAGATTTTAAGACAACAAGACTTTAAGACTGAGTACGTTGTTGAGTTCAGTAGGACGCGTTATAAATAGTAGTATTTCGAAGAAGAAACTTGTCTTAAAATCTTAATATCCTGATGTCATAATATCCAACTCTATACCATATCCCAACCCTTCACAAAAAAAGGAGATGCTATTTCTTTTACTTCTTTCTCCAAAACAACAACATCAACCGGGGCTGCACCGATGAGTTTATGCAACAATCCCCAGCGGACTTTATTTTTTAGATTTTGATATAACGCATCATTTTCTTCTGCCCACCAGAGCATCAAATTCAATTTTTCTTCATACAAAATGGCAGAAAAAAGTTCTTGTAACACGTCAGGATCATTTTGTCTCGCCCATACACAATCGGGAACGATGAATTGATGGTTTTTTGGCTTTATCAATTTTCGCAAGAACGGAATGGCTGGAATTACCTTTGTCAATACATTCCCATATTTTCCGGGAAGTCGCTCAATTTCCCAACGAACAGTCATAATGTGGGCACTAGCAATTTGCTCCCCTTGTTCATCCAACAACACATAAAAAGGTGGAGTGGAAATGTGGGCTTCGTCGTAATGTGTATACTT
>CAMBMC010000223.1 GCA_945868555.1 Chitinophaga pinensis
AAGTATTGAGAATAATTTGCAAAGGACTCATTCAATGGCAGATTCGACCACGATTCACAGGTTACAAGATCTCCAAACCAATGGTGAAACAATTCATGCGCAATGGTTGATTGATCATTTCCATCCAACAATTCTCGTTCTGTTTTATATACAAAATCCCCAAAAACAACGGCACCTGTATTTTCCATTGCTCCTGACACATAGTCGCGGGCAACGATTTGGTGGTATTTGTCCCATGGATATTCGACCCCTAGTAATTTTGAGAAGTGTGCAATCATTGCAGGCGTTTCACCAAATATTGCTTTCGCCGTGGATTCCCATTGTGGTTCGACATAATAATTGACCTCCATTTTGGTTCCATCTTGACGCGTGTAGGCATCTTTCACGACCTTAAATTCACCTACACCCATCATAAACAAATATGGCGCGTGAGGCAGTTCTTGTTTCCAATGATCCGTTCTGGTGCCGTCGACATTTTTCTTTGATGACACTAATTTTCCATTCGACAAGGTCGCATACTTATCCGCCACTGTCATGTAGATTTCCTGAGTAGTTTTGGCATTTGGCGTATCTATCGTCGGAAACCAGACTGAGCTCGATTCTGTTTCCCCTTGTGTCCAAATTTGTGGCATCTTTGTCTTATCGCTTCCTGTTGGATTTATAAAATACAAGCCTTTATCCGAGGTTATTGCTGCGCTTCCGCCCGTGGTTCGTTCCTCTGGTTTAGCAACATATTGGATCACCACCGTATATTTCTCATCACGGGTAAATGCCCTCCCCAAATGAATGCGTAAGGTCAAACTATCATAAGTATAATTCAAGGCCTTAGTGTCCATGCTTACCTTTAAAATGTCCATTCCTTTCGCATCCAGAATTAAGCTATCCGAAGCATAAAAGTGTGGTTTAGCTGTAAGTGTTGCCAAGCCATTCATCCGAGATTTTGACCAATCAAAATTTACATCCAAACGTGTGTGAATCAAATCTGTAAGTATCGTTTCACTTGCTCTGTAAATAGGCCGCTCCGTCGGCATGTCAACCGCATCTTCCAAATAGAGTTCATCCTCATAATTTCCTTCATTGCCTATAATTGTCTCATCATATTGTTTGTGCCCACAAGAAGCCAAAAACAGACCGATGGCGAAGTAAATAAATTTCATTTTCATATTAAAAGGATTGCATTTACACAAAACTGATGAAATAATTTCAATTCTTGGCGACAAACAACTTTAATGCGCAATTCTTTCTGCTATTTTTGTCAAAAAAGAAAACATGGCGAATCGGACATGGAATATTGATGGTAAAGATGTGCAAGGGGCAGATGGTGCAGTCGTTGAATGGGAGGACCACAGCTTTTTCAAACTCACACACAAAGGCCAAGTTTTTCATGGTGAATTATTGGAAGACAAGTCTGAAGATCAGCTCCTTCGCTTAAAAATCAATCACCGTGTTTTCGAAATCCGTAAAAAAGGCTCCTTGGACGCTTTAATTTCAGCGTTGGGCCTTGATGTTCCAAAGGTGAGAAAACTCAAAGAACTCCTAGCGCCAATGCCTGGTCGAATTGTTCAAGTATCCATTGCGATTGGACAAGAATTACAACCTGGAGACGAGGTTTTGTCTCTTGAGGCCATGAAGATGGAGAACGTATTAAAAGCTGAAGGTACAGGAGTAGTGAAATCCATCCTCATTGCTGCAGGACAGGTCGTTGAAAAGGGAAGCGTTTTGGTTGAATTCGAATAACCCTTAACTTAAAGCAAAGGCATTTTTAATGATTGCAGGAAATCGATTTCCAAACTCCGTAATACACCACTCTTTAAACGCGCGAATTTCATCGGCATCCGTGAGCCATTTGAGTGCTTTCTTCAGTTCCTTTTGAAACAGAGACGCATCAAAACTCACCTTCGTAAGAATGTGTTTGGTCAATTCCAACATGACTATAGTAGTTTTTAGTGTTAGCAAAGTAGGTATAAATAAAGACGAGCACGACAGATGTTCAAAACTTTATTATCCAGATAATTAGTTCGCCTAAATCAACCGTTTCTTTATAACTTGAAGAATTTCCTTTGTGGCCGTATCGTACACATAAATCAGAACGTGCATATTTTCCGCATTGTGTGTTGATGCGTTTCCTTGTGGGGCCAATTGATCTGGAATGATGTAGCTGTAGTCCAGATAGTACTTTCCATTTTTCATCAAATCATCCGTCAAGGTTTTTCCCCAAATAGAGCCATCAATAGTTCCTCGCATAATGTCGCGATGCACATAATCCGTCGTGTAAACACTTCCAACAAGCTGAGGTCCTACCACAGAATCCTCAATCATGTAAGCAATCAATCCTAGTTCACCCAGTGAGGCGTCCAATTTTTCTACTTCTGTATGCAAGTAAAAGCCATGTTTTGGTGATTCAAAATAATTCAACTTTGCTTTAACTACGACTTTCAAAGTTGTTGCCATGGCATTATCCGCCCATGTTTGCCATTGAATTGGACCAGGAAAATACAATCCCGCATCATTGATCCGGTTCACCATCCCTGCTGGGTTCCCTGTAAAACCAGTTGGATTCGTTGCCCCCAGACCATATGCAAATGCAATGTCTACACCAGATGTATTCCAGAACTTGATGGGATAAGCCGTCGACGTTGTTTGAAAGGTATTTGTGCCATCATTTGATGCATGAATTGCTGCGACAAAAACTCTGTCTGGATTGGCAAGGTAAATGTCGTGCGCAATGACCGCAGCGTTGGGACAGTATGCACAGGTATGGCCAGTAAAGTCCTCGATCAATACATTGCGATCTGGATCTTCATTAGGTAAGGTAGAAAAATCAGGCCATTCATTGGCCACATAATCACTCCATAATCCTGGATAAATCGTCGTATCAATTTCAAGTGCTGGCGGAAAAGGGTTACTCACTTTGTCACAAGAGCTCGATAGGCCAGCAGCTATAATTAGAAGAGCAAAAAATATTTTTTTCATATCCGGAGGATTAGAAGCTTTGGGTAAGAGAAATCGTTAAACCATTGGAAGCGGGTACTTGACGGCACACCCCTCCTACGCAAAACATACCAGCACGTTGGCGTCCGTATGACATCATGATACGTGTTGCGTCACGAATGTATCCAACCGTCACATACGGGTGATGTGCACGACGATCTTTGTATGCATTTCCGTAATTGTATTGATCCATAACGCTCATGAACCAATTTGAGTTGAAGGTATATTCCACAACCATTGTTGCCCAGTTTCCTTTATCCACAGGTTTACCTTCGTATTTATTAATGAACAAGCCTTGAACTTCAGCGCGCAAAGATTGCTTATTGGCGAATTTTAAACCGAATTCAGCCACGAAAATATTGGAACGGATGAGCCCGTCTGGTTTTGTAATCTTCGTAACCGAAGCCACATTGTTATTTAAGGTGATGTTGTAGTAACTCAAAATCATGTTGAAGTTCTTTGTGAACTTCTTTGAAATATTGAAGTTGATGTCTTGCCAATACAAGGTGCTCCCTTGGTCGAACAAACGCGACGTATAAGTAACACCAGTTGAATCGAGCGGATTTATTCCTGAGGTGTGTTGTATCGAATTGTGGGTTGTTGAATAGTTAAAATTCAAGGATGTTCCATATTTTCCCCCAAGCTTTGAACCTTTTTTGATCGTATAAAGAATTTCTGCTTGATAAGCCACCTCGCCCAAAAGTTGAGTGGCATACGGGTAAAGCGATGCTACCAAGTTGTACGTATGGGTTTTATTCATTGACGGGATGTAGTTTACCAACAATTCCTGCGATTTCCCATTGCGATTGGAGCGGTAACTCATGTTGTCCGTAGATTTTGCTGAAACCATAATTCCAAGGCCTTTTTGTGAAAACCCTAAATTGGCCACAAGCGCATGTCCAGGGTTAAAAATCAAGCCGTTGTCTTGCGACGGATCTTGACCTTTCATCACATACTCTGTGTCGAATGTAAATTTTTTGTAGCGCATTTTCAAGCGTCCACCGTAACAGCCCACATTTTCAGGTAAAATTAAATTTGGCTGATCATCCGCTTGGTACTTACTCGCAAAAGACCCTCCCAATGAAACGTCCAACGCTTTATTTTCCATCCATTTGATGGCTTCATTTAAGTGTATTTCACCATCAAATCCACGAACGATTCCAGGGCCATGTTGAATACGACCTTCCACAAAAGAGGCACGTTGATAGCCATAAATTCCTTTAATTACGATTCCTTTGTACGGGCGAATGATGACACGAAAACCATCGAGCACGTTGTCGTAACCCAAAGAACGATCCTCGTATGCACGAAGTGCTAATCCAGAACCAAATTGCTCATAAAAAGACCCAAGGGTAATGTCCACAAAATCATTGGCGTACCCAATGTAACGCATCCCGATTCCCGTGCCGTTGAAATAATCTGGATACCCTTGAATTCTGGGGAGGTAGGATTCCAAGCGCATTCCCGCTTTAAAATTCCCTTGCGTATAAAACACATTCATGTACGAATTCATCAACCCTTTGGATGGGGGTTGAAGGGCATTAATGACAGTGTCTTCATTTAAATATTGGAAGGTACTTTCAATGTTTCCAGTAAAATTTCCTAAACCTACCTGACCAAAAGAGAGTACAGGAAGTGTGAAAGTTGCAGCAAGTAGTAGTCGGATTTTCATTCAGCAGTAGTACAAATTAGTCGGATTAATTCGCTCCTTTCACAGCGATTTTTTTAATCTCTTCGTAGAGTT
>CAMBMC010000224.1 GCA_945868555.1 Chitinophaga pinensis
AGTCCAACGCAAAGGAATGAACGCTTCAGTTTAATTTGTGCAATGAGTTCGTGTCGTGTCATGTTGGATTAAATTCGCCAACAAAGGTAATAAACGCCACGAATTTTGACTTATGGAATAATGACTTGCTTGACTGATTTCGTTTGCACAGAGAAATAGCCGAGGCATCCACCAATGATGTTCGATGTTGGATTGGCAGGTGTTGATCCTTGCTGATTTTGCTGCAAGGCATAGAAGAAGTCATATACTTCGCGGTTGATGCACAGCATATGCACATCAATCGTGTCTCCAGAGTTTATACCGTCCGCAAAGATTGGTTCCTGTGCTAGATTTCCGTCGTTGTATTGGTCTGACTGGATGAAAAATCCGGGAATTGGATTTGGCTTGCCGTGTTTTATAAGTTTGAACTCATAGTAATTCGCAACACCTCCCGGATCGAGGCGCAGGGGAACAATCGAGTTGAACGTTTGGGGACCGAAAGTAAACGGAAACGTGATGACATTCAGTAAGGCCACGGCTTGAGGAACAGATGCCGTAGATAAAAATAATTGGCCATCAATTGTCACTTGAAGTGTATATGTTCGGTCCGCACTGATCGGATAATTGAATGTCTCGTATCGACCTGGCGCCACAAGCGACATGGCCTGTGAATTGCCCAAATCATCGATAAGCAAAACTACTGCATTATCAATGGTTGGAAACGGACTCGAATCGCTAATGTTCTGAGTTTGCGTAATCTCAACGCGGTGAACGGAGTCTCCCAAGGTGACATGTCCTTCGATGACATATTGTGGGTCTTTATCGTTGAGTTTAACATCGATAACCTTGGTGCATGATCCCATGACGAAAATCAATGCTATTGTGCTTATTGTTTGGATAAGGACTTTCATCTTATTTGAATTTAAAGTTGTACGTCACGGAAGGAATCCACCGGAAAAGTGATGTTTGAACCGCTTCGGTGATATTGGGGTTATCGGCATTTTGTCGGAAAGCAATGATATACGCATTTTCACGACCATAGACGTTGTACATTGAGAAGTTCCAACTGCTTTCAAATTTCTCAGTGCTCTTTCTCAACCATGTTACACCTATGTCCATTCTGTGGTAGGCAGGCATGCGGTAGCCGTTTCGCTCGGTGAATAGCAATTGTGTTTGTCCATTGATGATGTATTTTCCTGAAGGGAAGGTGATTGCATTTCCGGTGTAATAAACAAACAGAGCGGAAACACTCAGTTTTGGTGTAATGTCGTAAATCCCTACGATGGAAATGTCGTGTGTGCGGTCCTGCTTAGCGGCATACCAATTATCGCTGTTGATTCCAATAATTTTTCGCTCTGTACGGGACAAGGTGTAACCGACCCAACCGGTCAGTCGTCCCATTTTTTTCTTGAAGATCAACTCAACGCCATAGGCACGACCAATGCCATAGAGTAACTCACCTTCAATAAGTTCATTGGCTTGAAGGTTTGCACCATTGCGGTAATCGATTTGATTCTGCATGGATTTGTAATAGGTTTCCACATTGAATTCAAACATGTTTTCCTTGAAGTTTTTGAACCACCCTACAGAAATTTGATCACTAATCTCTGGTTTTGTATTGATTGAGGAAGGAATCCATAAGTCTGTTGGTGAGGAGGTCGTTGTATTTGAGATGAGGTGAATGTACTGTGCATTGCGCGCATATCCCGCCTTGAAGGATGCCGATTTAGAATAGACATAACTCAAGGAGACCCTTGGCTCGGGAACGAAATAGGATTTGACGAAGGAGTTATTTGAGTAAACCGCTGTATCGATGACATCACCTTTCGCATTGTAGGAATAGGTATTTCCATTGTTGCCCAACACAGTGAATGTACTCAAGCGAACACCATAGCTCACATTCAATTTCTCGCTGATCGACCAGTCGTTGGTGACGAAAATGGCACCCTCCAACGATCTGTTTGGCGTTAAGTTTTGGGTATTTATGCCCGATGCTTCATTCGCAGTAATCTGTCCAGGGACTATTTCATGGTGAATGGCATTGATTCCAAACTTAATTTTGTTCCGCGTATTCATGTAATACTGAAACTCTTGTTTGATATTGACGTCGCGAATAATCGATTTGATGTCGAATGCGAGATCTGCATTGGAGATGGCAATTTTATAATCGTATGAGCTATAAATAAGTGAGGTATTCGAAAATAGTTTGTCTGAAATAAGGTGATTCCAACGCAATGTTCCCGTGGCATTTCCCCAATTGATGCCAAATTGATCCGCTAAGCCGAGTTTGTCACGCCCAAAATATCCGGATAAGAACAATTTGTTGCGGTCGTTGATGCGGTAATTTACTTTGGCATTCAAGTCATAGAAATAGAGAATGTTGTCTTTAAATTGATCTGTGGCCTTTAGAAAAACATCGGCATAGGTGCGTCGACCAGAAATTAGAAAAGACGCTTTGTCTTTTACGATGGGTCCTTCAATGTTTAGACGGGATGATATAACACCAATTCCTCCGCTGACATTGTACCGTTTGATGTTTCCGTCATTCATTTTAATGTCGAGTACTGATGCCAAACGTCCGCCGTAGTTTGCAGGTTGATTCCCTTTGTAAATCACAGCATCTTTAACTGCATCGGAGTTGAATGTCGAGAAGAAACCGAGTAAGTGTGAGGCATTGTACACCGGAGCTTCATCCAGCAAGATGAGGTTTTGGTCCCCTGCGCCACCGCGAACATAGAAACCAGAATTTCCTTCACCCGCACTTTTTACACCAGGCAAAAGCTGCATTGTTTTGATAATGTCCTTTTCTCCCAAGAGGACAGGGATTTTCGCTATTTCTTGAGGATTCAAACGCTCAACTCCCATCACTGCTTCGGTAATGTTCTGATCATTTTTCTTTGCGGTGGCATTGACTTCTTTCAAATCCTGAACCTTACTGACCACAGGTGCCAACTGCACATTGAGTTGATTGTTTTTGCTTAAATCAATGGCAAATTCCTTGGGTGTAAAACCACTTGTGGTAAAGACAAATGTATACGTGCCTTTTGGCAATGTAATGGAGTAGAATCCGTAATCATTGGAGTAGGCCCCCATGTTTTGACCTTTGACTTTGATCGTTGCATTGATCATGGCCTCTCCGCGAAGAGAGTCTGAGATTGTACCACTGAGGGTAAACTTTTCCTGACCGAAAGAAACAGTGTAAAAGGTGAGGAGGAGAAGTGTAAAAAAGAATTTCATTGATCGATTTATGAATTTGAATGCTATTTGATGCTATTTATACCAAAAGCATGCATGTGACTTTTCAAAGTATCTTTTAGTTACACAAGTTTAAAAAAGAGTGTATCTATAATTTTATTAAAAGATGAAAGCCTGAATTGTTTTGAATTTCATTTAGAAAGTGTCTTGACCTTGAAGCTTTTCTGCATTTTCTGCCAACTTCAATGAGTCAATCATGTCTTTAATGTCACCGTTCATGAAGGCACTGAGGTTGTAAATGGTCTTGTTGATGCGGTGATCAGTAATGCGTCCTTGCGGGTAATTGTAGGTGCGGATTTTCTCTGATCGATCTCCCGTAGAAACCAGGGTTTTTCGTTGAGCAGCACGTTCGTTATGTACACGGTCGAGTTCCTTTTGGTAAAGGCGTGAGCGCAACACAGAGATCGCTTTGTCTAAGTTTTTATGCTGTGAACGTCCATCTTGACATTCTACCACAGTGCCTGTTGGAAGGTGTGTCAAACGAATAGCCGATTCAGTCTTGTTGATGTGCTGTCCACCAGCTCCTGATGCGCGGAAGGTATCTTTACGTACATCGTTCATATCGAGGTTGAAATCGACTTCCTCTGCTTCAGGAAGAATCGCTACCGTTATGGCGGATGTGTGCACACGGCCTTGGGATTCTGTTTCCGGAACGCGCTGCACGCGGTGAACACCCGATTCGAACTTTAAAGTTCCATAAACACCTCCCCCCGTAATTTCAATCACAATTTCTTTATAGCCCTTCATGGATCCTTCAGATGAATTCATCACGTCGTACTGCCAGCCCATTTCCTTGAAAAACATGGTGTACATGCGGAAACAGTCCTCGACGAAAATACAAGACTCGTCACCTCCCGTTCCTGCGCGAAGTTCCATGATGGCATTTTTATCGTCCTCGGGATCCTTTGGAATTAGAAGCATCTTGATTTCTTCCTCCATTTCTGGACGCTTGTTTTCAAGATCTTCGATTTCCATCTTCGCCATGTCACGCATCTCAGGATCTGTCTCGATTTCCAAGAGCTCACGTGAACTTTGGATATTTTCCAATAGGTTTTTAAAAGACTTGTAAATGGTGTCAATTTCCTCCAAATCCTTGTATTCTTTGTTCAATTTTACGTAACGCGTCATGTCACTAATGATGTCTGGATCGACAATCATTTTCCCCACTTCGACAAAGCGAAAGTGGATGGCTTCAAGTTTTGAGAGTAAATCAGACATGCGAAACGAATTTTATTTTAAGAGACAAAGGGACAAAGGGACAAAAGACAAAAGACAAAAGACAAAAGACAAAAGACAAAACGCGCTAATACTCGAATGTGCCGAATTCCGATTGTATGGTCAATTTTTTTCCCTCATGTGCTTCTACTCGTCCAACTATTTTCGCCTCGATGTTGAATGACCGAGAAATTTCCATGATGGCGTCAGCATGTTCTGGGGAAACATAAATTTCCATACGATGTCCCATGTTGAAGACCTTGTACATTTCGGA
>CAMBMC010000225.1 GCA_945868555.1 Chitinophaga pinensis
CTCCAATTACTTGATGGCAGGAAAAATTCCAGAGCGGATTGGCAGTGCCCACCCCAACATTTCGCCGTATGGGGAATTGTTTACCACCAAAGACGGAGACATCGTCACCTTTGCTGTGGGGAGCAATGCACATTTCGTGAAATTGTGTCAGTATTTACAGCTCGATGAGCTTGTCAATGACACACGGTTTGCAGAAAACATTCACCGAGTGAAAAACCGAGAGGCATTGCGTATGTTGATCGAAGCAAAGGTGCAACAATTGTCTACCAAAGAAATTCTAGATACTCTCATTCAGTCAAATGTTCCCGTGGCGAAAGTCAGAAATTTACAGGAGGTCTTCACCGATGAGGCCGCAAAAGCGTTGATTCGAGTGGAAGAACAAGCAGGAATAAACACCAAACGGGTAAGTTCAATCGCATTCAAATGGCACTAGAAATTCGAAAACCACAGGATCATGAGTGGGACGCCTATTACGATTTGCGCTACCGTGTCTTGCGTGAACCCTTGAACCAAGTGCGCGGAAGTGAGAAGAACGATGGCGATACCACTGGAATTCACTTTGCGCTCTACGAAAATCGCATCTTAAAGGCCATTGCTCGTCTAGACCGACACGATGACACCACGGCTCAAGTTCGCTTCGTCGCTGTTGAATCTACCGAACAAGGAAAAGGCTATGGCCGCTTGATCATGGAAGCGACAGAACAGCACGCAGCAGCAGAAGGAAATATGAAGATGATTCTTCATGCACGGGATTACGCCGTGGACTTTTACCTCCGTTTGGGCTACACCTTAATCGAACCATCACACAAACTTTTTGGGGTGTTGCAGCACTTTTTGATGGAGAAAAGTTTGTTGTAGAATTACCAATGACGAATTACTAATGACGAATTAACTCGTGGCTTCGATTCTGCTATCGCAACTCAGTCTACAAATTAGTAATTTTATAAAATGGCTTTCATAGAAAACAAAAAAATTGAAAAAGAGAACTACAGCGAATTCGCTTTAGATGCTGGGGAATATGTAGAATGTGCATTTCGTTCTTGTGATTTCTCGAGTTCTTCCTTGGCGGGAATCAAATTTGACAGCTGCACCTTCGTAGAATGCAACCTCAGCTTGGTGAAACTTTCGGGTGCGTCGTTTCAGGATGTGACCTTCAATGGTTGCAAGATGTTTGGACTCCATTTCGAGGAATGCAATCCGTTCGGCTTGAGTTTCACCTTTAATAACTGTCAGCTCAACCACTCCTCATTTTACCAGTTGAAGATGAAGAAGCAAGTTTTTACGAAATGTAATTTAGAAGAAGTGGATTTCACCGAAAGTAATTTGATGGAGGCCAACTTTGACGAATGCATGCTTATGGGGACGCGCTTTGAAAACACCAATTTGACCAAGGCCGACTTTCGCACGGCGCAGCATTATTCCATCGACCCGACGCTCAACCGCATCAAAAAAGCCAAATTTTCCTTGAATGGAATTCCAGGATTGCTCACCAAATTTGATGTCGTGATTGAACGAAATGTGTAAATTCACGGCTTAAGCTATTAAAAACCAAACAATCACTCAACTCAAGAACTATGAAAACGCCACTTTTTTTCCTCGTCTTTCTCTGCTCCTTTTTTCAAAGTCAGGCACAAACCAAAGTGTACAAAGGAAATTCGACGAGTTATTCCGATTGTCTTTTTACGGTTAGCAACGACAAGATTTACACAGGAAATTCCACCAGCTACTCCGACTGCCGCATGACCATTTCAGGCACTAAAGTGTACCAAGGAAATTCGACCAGTTATTCCGATTGCTTGTATACTGTGAGCGATGGCAAAATCTACCAAGGCAATTCAACGAGCTATTCAGATTGCCTATACACCATCAGCAATGACAAAGTGTACAAAGGCAACTCCACCAGCTATTCTGACTGTTTGTTCACGTTCAATGATGGCAAGGTGTACAAAGGAAATTCAACCAGTTATTCGGATTGTATCGTTACTACGAATGGCATTTTAGCTGATGTGATCTTGGCGGTGTTGGTGGGGCCGTATTGATTAAAACCGTTTCAACTGATCCCACGTAAACGACCATTCCGGCGTTTCTAAATTCCCCCCATCAACAGCAGTATACCACATGTCTTCGCTCGCTGGATTTCGCAAAACTTGAATCTCTTGAGCAGGCATGTAGCTTTGTGCCAATAGGAATTTCTTCTCACCTGTTTCTGGGTTGCGGACCATGTCAACGACCATCACGCAATGTCCCGGAGCACCACCCTTGATGAAGACGTCACCGATGGCAATCTCCTTGGGTTGAATGGACTTCATCTCTCTCGACAAGGATAGCGTACTCGCATAAGAGAAAATGACTTCCATGTAATTCCAGAAATCTGTATAGGTGTTCGATGCAGCAGCAGTTGGAACCCAATGTGCACCGCCTTGCAAACTTACACGTGAGCCGTTCATCCAAGGCGTGTATTTGGTGTAAAAGCCACTGACAAGGTGAAAGCCAATTTCATCGTAGCGCTTTTGATTCCATAGGTATTCTGCACGCAAACGCATCAAGGCATCCGCACACTGGTGTAAGTCTTTTCGACCTATCGGCAAATTCACTACGGCGCATTGTCCATCTTGGTAGCCTTTCTGGGATCCGTCGTGCAAAAGCACAGGTGAACCATCTGGCTTTAAAGGCAAGTTGCGTAAATAAGAGGTGAAAGAGCTGGTTGAACTGCTGTCGCGCACAAATCCTGGAGGCGCGGGAAATCGTGATTCAATGGTTTTGCCGGATGGGTTGATGAACGAAAAGGACTTGATCGTATCTTCCGTTGGCTTTGGGTTTGGTGTTTTTGGATCCTGATCTTTGGTGTTGGCCGCTTGACTACACGCACTCAGTGCTGTCCAAAGAAAAAATGCAGAGAAAATAAGCTTGTATGACATGCTGTTGATTTTGAAAACCAGGATGTAAATGCTTTTTTTTTGAAAAGTAACAGCTAGAATGAAGAATTAAAAATGAAGAATGAACTAATTCTTAATCCTTCATTTTTAATTTTTAATTTTCTTCATCCTCTCCTCAATGCGCTTGGTCACCAACTGAAACAGCAACTTCGCGTCCTTTTCATTGAGTTTTCTGCCGAAGCGAATCATTTTTCCGTTGTATTCAAATTCGATGCGCTCACCACCTCGAATCCATGGAGATGCCTCCCAAACACGTTGAATTGAACGTTCCTCGGGGACCGACATGGCCATCTTATTGATGTTTTCAAAATAGTAAGGCACTGCTCTACCGTATTTCTTGATGGACTTTTTGTAGCTTAGGGAAGCTTCATCGATCTTGATCATTTCTTTTCCCCAGAGGAGCCAAAAAAATGAGCGAGCGACTTTTACAGCATAATACAACCAGAAAGTAAGAAATATCAGCAAGATAATCCCTTCTTGACTTGTTAGTTTTAAGGTGAAATAGGCCCAAATGACTACAGCACCAATGGTCAACCACATGGAAAGCCATGCACCCATGAGACCTTTTACCCAATAGGTATTTTCTGGTTCAATCATAATCGTTGTGCGAATCTTATCTTCACTGAAGCTTACGCGTTCTCCAATCCATTTCATGGCGCAAAGGTATTCGATTTTCGTTGATGGACACAAAAAAGGGTGACCGAAGCCACCCTAATTCATTGAATTTTTATTTCTTATTCAACGATCAAGCGCTGAACCATTGTTTGATTGTTCACTGTCATTTCGATCATGTACACTCCTGCATCAAGCATTGACGTGTTCAAGTCGATTGTTGAAGCGCCATTCATTGAACCGTAGTTTTTGAAGGCTACAGTTTTTCCTGACATGTCCACCACGCGAAGTGCTACAGTAGATTCTTGTGTCAATTGGATGGCAACAGTTGTAAACGCACCCGCTGGATTAGGATATACCGTCATCACTTGGTCTGGACCATTCAATATCAAATCCTCAACACCTGCACCATTTCCATTCACATATCCGTTTGCTACAGCTTCTGTGATTGTTGCTTTTCCTGCATTGTCGATACGACCTGCTGGATCGAATAACAAACCGATGATGTGGATTTTCGTTTCATCCCAAGTTGCAGGAAGAACGAAAGAGAAATTGTTTGTCAATACATCACCTGTATTCACTGTAGCAGGGAAAGCCGTTGCCAATCCTGTAAATGAGGGAGCAATTGCACGAGCAACGTGGTTGTAAACCATTTGAGCTGCTGGAACTGGATTTGCCAAAGCTTCATATCCTCCCATCACTCCATTTGCGCCACCAGCGTAGGCATTCACTTGGCTGTAGCCGGTCGTTCCTGTTACATCATCTTCTGTCAATACACAAGCTAGTTTGTAGTTGCTGTTTGCTGCGGCTTGGAAATCACAAGTCACAGAAACATTCAATGTACGTGTTGCCGCATCCCACGTTGCACCATTTTCGATCAATGCTTTCGGAGCAGTTTGCAAACGTGTAAAGAAGTCAGGACCCATTCCAGATGGATCTACATCTGTACCGCGGTCAACAATCGCACTTGGTTATCCACCGATAAATCCGCTCATACCTGTATCGTAATCTGTAACCACCATTGGATCACCATTGTGAACAGCAATACCTGCCCAGAATTGATCGTACTCTTGTTCGAACATGTCCATGTAAACAGCACCACGTGGACACCATTGACACCATGTTCCTGTACCTTCTTCACCAAC
>CAMBMC010000226.1 GCA_945868555.1 Chitinophaga pinensis
CATTGGTGGAGCGCATTGCTACTATGCAAACACAAATTTTAACTGCGATTTTGGTGAAGCGACAACTTCAACAGGGATTTCCATCACGCGAGCGCAACAGCAGGCGAGAACCTATAGTATTCTTGATCCGTGGTTGGAATACATGCTCAAAGACAGCTGCGATGCGTATACGCTGTTCTCGAATATCCAAGACGATTCGCCTTCAACCCTTGCGGTGCAAACCACATGTGCCCTAAATGTCTCGCCTGTGATTTCATTGGCCATAGCTGATTTGGTTACAACTGAAGTTGGAGTTTCTTATCAATGGTTTCAAAATGGTGCGCCTATCTCAGGTGCGACCTCGTCTATCCTCAATTTGCCTGGAACTGGAACTTTCACTGTTCAAGCTTTCTATAGCAATGGATGCAGTGCCATGAGCACTCCTTTTGCACTTGGACTTAGCGGTTTATCTGAACACAGTCCTGAGGTCTATACCTTGTCTCCAAATCCAACGTCAGGTCACTTGACGCTTCAATCGACACATACTGAACCTGTTCATGTCACCGTTCGCAACACCGATGGACAAGTGGTGAAATCTTGTACTGTAAGTGACGAGATCAACCTGTCGGACTTATCAAACGGCTTGTATATCATCGAAATAAACGAATCATACCACCGAATCATCAAGCGATAAGTCGAGTTTCTATGTGCTCCGGGAGAAATTAGTGCAGAATATTTTTCCTGAATTGAATTAAAAGTCCTAATTTGGGACAAATTTTCTAAAATGGGACACGCTAAAATATTTGTTGTCGAGGATGATCCGATGTATTCAAAGATTGTCAAGCACAAATTATCCTTGGATCCGGAATTTGATGTTTCGGTATTCCATGATGGAACATCATTTCTGAAGAACATTCACGAGAATCCATCAGTAGTAACCTTGGATCACTCACTTCCAGACATTTCTGGTTTAGAACTCATTAAGAAACTTAAAAAGGAATATCCTTCGATTCAAGTGGTTGTTCTTTCGGCACAGGAAGACATTAAAACAGCCATTGAAATGTTGCGGGTTGGCGCCTATGATTACATCATCAAAGATGAACAGGCCATGGACAAGTTGTGGCACGTTGTTCACCAAGCCAATGAAAAAAGGCAGCTTCAAAACGAAGTTCAATTGTTGTCGGATGAGATTTCAGCGAAGTACGATTTCCATCAATACATGAAAGGTTCGAGTGCGCCAATGCAGCGGGTATTTTCCTTGTTGGAAAAATCGGCAAATGCGAATATTACAGTTTCTGTAACCGGAGAGACAGGAACTGGAAAGGAATTGGCGGCGAAAGCAATCCACTTCAATTCGAAGCGCATGCGTAAGCCTTTTGTGGCAATCAATGTGGCAGCAATACCAAAGGAGTTGATTGAAAGTGAGTTGTTTGGATATGAAAAAGGTGCCTTTACCGGTGCAGACCAGCCGCGCACAGGAAAATTTGAAGAAGCCAATCGCGGGACGATCTTCTTGGATGAAATCGGTGAAATGGACTTGAGTATGCAAGCAAAATTACTCCGTGTCTTGCAGGAACGAGAGGTGTGTCGCTTAGGTTCAAACAAAATGATTCCAATTGATGTGCGCATTATTGTGGCTACTCACCGCGATTTAAGGAAGGAGGTGCAGAAAGGAAATTTCAGAGAGGATTTATATTACCGATTAATGGGGATTACCGTCGAATTGCCGCCTTTGTGCGAACGTGGAACCGATGTCTCTATCCTCGCAAAGTTTTTCGTGGACGAATTCTGTAAGGAAAATAAAATACCACGGAAAGAACTGTCACACGAAGCTCAAGATAAATTATTGAAATATCGGTATCCAGGGAATATTCGCGAGTTGAAGGCCGTTGCTGAGATTGCAGTGGTGATGAGTGAGGATAGAATCATTCAGGCGGACGATATTCAATTCCAGCAGCGCAATGAAGTCAATGATTTTATTCAAGAGGAACTGACCTTAGAAGAATACAATACGCGCATCATTCGCCGATATTTGGAACGCTTCAACAACAATGTGCTGCAGGTTGCAGAAAAATTGGATGTTGGAAAATCTACCATTTACCGCATGATCAAAGAAGGAAAAGTGTAAATTCCAAATCGTATAGCTATATGATTCAACACGGAGACTATGGAAAGTAATCAAGTCATTCTTGGACAAACAGATATCGAACGTATTTTTCCGTTTTCACTGCGGTTCAATCGGAACATGGAGATTGTTGATTATACTTTCTCCCTAGTGGAATTGTTGGGTGAAGTTCGTGGTCATTCTTTTTTGGATGTTTTTAAGGTGGTAAACTCGGATGCCTTTGGGACTATTGATTTTGAATCCTTTAAGAATAATTCTTCCGTTCATTTGCGAAGTACGCTGAGTACTTCTCCCGAATTGTTGCTGCAGGGCCATCTTGTTCACCAAGCGGAAAATGATACGCTCATTTATCTCATATTTAGTGCCGATTCTGTTCCATTGAACGATGGTTTACTGACTGACTCATCTTTGGCGAAACAAATGGAGGCAGAACTGATCGCAGCAAAGGAAAAGGCGGATTCGTCGGTGAAAGCCAAAGAACTCTTTCTAGCGAATATTAGTCACGAAATTCGTACGCCAATGAATGTGATCATTGGTATGGCAGAGTTACTCGATGACGCAGGTGTTTCGGATGAATACAAGCGGTACATTGAAGCAATAAAGTCATCTGCTGACGGCCTATTGGAGTTGATTAACGATATCCTCGATTTCTCCAAAATTGAAGCCGGACACCTTGTTCTTGAAGAGACACCATCGAATTTGCATAAATTGTTTTCTCAGATTGAACTCACCTTTAGCGAGCGCGCTCGGCAAAAGGGCTTGTTTTTTATTCAACAGCTCGATAAAGACATCAATGATTCCTTGTTTATCGATACCTCAAAGTTGACTCAAGTATTTGTCAATTTGGTGAGTAATGCGGTGAAGTTCACCAACAATGGGTTTGTGAAGGTAACAGCGAAACTCATGGATATGGACGACGAGAGTCAAACCATTCGTTTTGAAGTTCAAGATACAGGTATTGGTATACAAGGGGAGAATGTAGACTCCATTTTCCAAACATTTACTCAAGAGGATTCAACGGTATCGCGCAAGTTTGGCGGAACGGGACTGGGGCTTTCGATTTCTCGAAGCATCATCGAACGCATGGATGGGGACATCGAGGTAATCAGTGAAAAAGGTGTGGGTTCGGTGTTTCATTTTACACTGAAATTTTTGTTTGCGAAACAAGCGCCTAAAACAATTTCCATCCTCAATGAGTACACACACAAGAAGTCATTAAAAAATTGCCGCATTCTGATTGCTGAAGACAATCCAATGAATCAAATGTTGATTTCTGCGATTCTCGATAAGGAAGAAATCCTATATGACATCACGTCCAATGGCGAACGCTGCATTCAACGTTTGAAAGAAACTGAATTTGACCTGATACTCATGGATATTCAAATGCCCGTCATGAATGGATTATTGGCCACACAATACATTCGCAATGAAATGGGCTCGGCAATTCCTATTATTGCATTGACAGCCAATGCCTCGAAGGATGATGAAATGATTTATCGCAATGCAGGAATGAACGACCACCTCTCAAAGCCATTCCGGCAGGATGCATTGTTTGAGAAGATTCGATCGCTTTGCGACGCTCAACTAATGAAAAAAGAGCGTGTTGAGGTGTCGGTAGAACGAGAGGTCCCAGTAAATTACTCCTTATCAAGTATAGAAGAAATCGCAGCTGGAGATCAAGAATTCATTGTTTCCATTGTTGATACCTTTTGCAAAAACACGCCGAACTACCTCAATCAAATTGCAGAGGGCATTGCTGCGAAAGATCTTGAAAAAATTCGTTTTTCAGCCCACCAAATGAAACCTTCCATCGATATTCTTATGATTATGGATGTCAAAGAAACGATTCGTGAGATTGAAGAGATTGCTGCAAGGGATAAAAATCGTGATGAGGAAATTCAATTTATTATTGAAAAATTTCAGCATCTGAGCAAAAGCTTGATTCGCGTGATTGATGACCTAAGTGAACGATTTTTGGTGTGATCTAGTCATTCAGCTCAATGCCAAAGGCCCGTTGAATGACGCTGGCTTTGCTTGCATTTTTTTCTGCGATGTGAATACGCTTTAATCGCTGGTCTACAAGTAAAATTGGCGTCCCCACTTCCAAGCAAATATCGAGATCATGAGAAGAAAGTACGATGCACTTTTTCTCTTCTGCCGCAATGCGCTTTAAGGTCTGCATCAATGTTCGTTTGTTCAGATAGTCGAGAAAGGCGCTTGGCTCATCCAAGAGGATAATCGGCGTTTGTTGTGCCAATGATTTCGCAATGGTCGCCAATTGTCGCTCGCCATCGCTAAGTTGATCGGTATATCGTTGCGTTAAATGTGAAATACCTGTAATCTCTAACGAACGGTGAATTTGCTCCTGGTCAACCTCATTTAACCTTCCCAAAAGTCCTGTATGCGGGGTTCTTCCTAAAGCGACATAGTCGAAGGTGCTCAAAAAAGGAATCCCTTTAAATCCCGCTGCGGTAAAGGACAGTGTTTTTGCCCGTGTACTGTTCGAAAGTTTGTTTGAGATTTGCCCACCAATTTGAATTTCCCCTTGGATCGGGTTTATTTCTCCATTGA
>CAMBMC010000227.1 GCA_945868555.1 Chitinophaga pinensis
GTTTTTCAAATCTGCCGCTTGGTAGGTCAAAAGCTCTGCAGCTTCCACTTCTGTTGCCATGTCGGCTAGTTTGAAACTAATGGCTTGGAACTTAGCGATTGGATGACCAAATTGTTCGCGTTCTTGCGCATATTTAAGTGCCGATTCATAAGCTCCACGCGCCACACCGCAGCTCAATGCAGCAATGGAAATTCGTCCGCCATCTAAAATTTGCATGGCCTGTTTGAATCCTTGTCCGACTTGACCAATGACTTGACTTTCGTGGATGCGTACGTTTTCAAAAATCAATTCTGCTGTTTCACTCGCGCGCACGCCGAATTTTTCTTTGATTTTAACCGCAGAGAATCCAGGCGTACCTTTTTCAATGATAAACGCTGTAATCCCATTGCTATCGAGTAAATCTCCCGTTCGCACCAGTACCACAGAAACATCACCAGATAAGCCATGTGTAATCCAATTCTTCGCCCCATTGATTACCCAATGGTCGCCATCTTTTACAGCGGTAGTTTTCATGCGCATGGCATCAGACCCTGTATTTGGCTCCGTTAATCCCCAAGCACCAATAAATTCGCCACTTGCCAACTTCGGCAGATATTTTTGTTTTTGCTCTTCGGAACCATGGTAATAAATATGTCCCGTACACAACGAATTGTGAGCTGCAACGCTTAAGCCAAGGCCTCCACAAACACGTCCCAATTCCATGAGCGCAGTCGCATATTCGTGGTATCCAAACCCTGATCCTCCATAAGCCTCTGGGATATAAATCCCGAGCAGACCGAGTTCACCCATCTTCTTCATGGTATCGACAGGAAAAAATTCCTCATCGTCCCATTTCTTCATGTTCGGTCTAATTTCCTTTTCAGCAAAATCGCGCACCATTTGTGCAATCATTTTTTGATTATCGTCCAGTTCAAAGTTCATCGCTGAAGAGTTGAATTTGTTGTTGTTTGATTGTTTTTTTAAAAGCGGACTAAGTTAACGATTTTGTCCGAATAGGTTTTTAGTTTTTCATTGCCACAAAGGAAATCAAGCGACACCAAAAAATTAAATCCAGCTACTTGACCTCCGCATTGTTGAATCAGTTCTGCTGCAGCGGCAGCGGAACCACCCGTAGCCAGTAAATCATCATGAATTAGCACGCGCTGCTCAGGGTGAATGGCATCAATGTGCATTTCAATGGCTGCGCTACCATACTCTAAATCGTATTCGTAGGTAATTTTCTTATATGGTAATTTGCCTTTTTTTCTAAGGAGAATAAACGGCAGGCCCAAACGCATGGCGAGTGGATAACCAAATAGAAATCCTCGGCTTTCGATTCCAGCAATGGCATCAAGCTCTTGATCTTTGTAGATATCAACCAAATGATCGAGCACATCTAAAGATAGAACGGGATCGAGCATAATGGTTGAAATGTCTTTAAATAGGATCCCTTCCTTCGGGAAATCCGGCACATCGCGGATGGTACTTATCAGTCGTTCTTGCAGATTCATGTCACAAAGATACATATGGTTTCAATTTAATGAACACTTCTTCGTTCACCAATATTGATTCCTTGATCTCTTCGACTGATTTAAAGCCCCCTTTGCGCGTTCGAATTTTTATAATGGAGTTTGCGGTATTCCAATTTAAATAGGGATGTGCTTTCAATTCTTCTGCCGTTACCGTGTTCAGATTTATTTTCCTTAAACCATTCAAATCAATCGAAATAAAATCGATTATTTCCGAATATTTGGACTCCTCCATCTTCCATACTTCAAGCAATTGTTCCTTACGAACAAATCCACCCAAACGTTCTCTGTACCGAATGATGTTCTTGGCATAAAAAGACCCTACCCCCGGTATTGTTTCTAATTGCTCTTGTGCAGCACCATTCACCTCAACAAGAATGAGTAAAGACTTTTTTGCAGAAGTGGATTTATCGTTGACAGGTTCTCTTATGGTATTCATATAAAATGTAGAATCCTTAATCCGTTCAAACAAAGCCTTTGGAATGACAAATATTTTTGATAATTCTTCATTCGATCGAATTCCTCTTGCTGCATAGCGGATCACGACAGCAGCTTGCTTTTCTGATAGGCCCAAATACATCCACTCTTTCAGTGAATAAATATTGGGGTCAAAAGCATGAGGTGGCAAGCGGTATTTAAGACGTTTTGTATAATTGCTACGACCCTTGAATTCATTTTTCCGATAGGCCGTTTTTAATTGGTCAATTTCCTTTGCTTCGATGAATATCTTTGGTGAAGGAGAAATTAAATGATAAAGACGAGGAACAAAAACGATAAACAAGGCAATGAAGATCACTGCATACACCCCTTGACGACTTCGTTTTGAAACATAAAAGTTGTCATGGTTTTTCATGAGTCACTCCTCCTACAAAATGATGTGCGAAGCAAAAAAAAGAATGTACAAGAAAAGTAAGACTCCTGAAGGAATCTGATTTGGAAGAGTGGTTTCATACGTTTTTATTTTTCTATTTCGTCGTTGTCTGGAAAAGAGTCTGGCTCAGGATGTTTAGGCAAGGATAGAACCTTCCAAAAGAAATAACCTGTAATGAGCGTCACACTCGACCACACAACAATCACCATGATCAATGCTGGAGTTTCCATAATTAGTACAATTTAGTTGATTTGTTTCGTTTTGATGCAATGTAAACAAAGACACAGATCAGCGCGAAAAGTGCAAGAAGTAAGAAACGTGCCATCCACCCATAGAACGAGGTATCCTTGGTGGCATTTTCGATGATTCCTGGAATTGCTCCGATGAAGACAACAATTAAAAATACTGGAGACACAAATTGAATGATGAACCTAAATATTTTAGGCACCTTAATGTCTGCACCAGCGTTGATTTCAGCCCATCCTTTATCCATACCAAAAACCCATGCAAAGAGCACAATCTCAACCAAAGCGAATACTACCAAAGCAATTGTCCCTGCCCAATAATCAAATTCATTGAAGGCATCAGGACTCATAACGCAAGGTATTCCGAGTAAGAAAATGATTCCTCCAAAGATCCAAGCTCCTCTTGATTGGCGAATGCCAAAATTATCGTCTAAAAAGCCCATGACGGGTGTACCCATGGCCAGTGAGGATGTAATTCCCGCGAAAAACAGCAAGCCAAACCACATTAACCCTGCAACGACTCCAAATGCTCCCCAATCGGCAAACAACTTTGGCAAGACCGCAAATCCGATTCCAAGACCCGATCCACCAGAAACCATATCAGTTACAGCCTCTATGCCCAAATAACCAATAGAAATTGGGATAATAATCATGGAACCGAGCACCACCTCAACGAATTCATTCATCCATCCTGCCGACATCGCGTTGAGGGCAATGTCTTCTTTTGAATTTAAATAGGAGGCGTAGCAATGTATACTCCCCATTCCCAATGAAAGGGTAAAAAAGATTTGTCCAGCAGCGGCTACCCACACCTTGAAACTCCAAATTGTACTAAAATCCGGGTTCCACAAATAGTTCAATCCAACAACACCGTCATTGATCGCACCATCCGGTGAAGCTTGCAGTGTAAGGCCCGTGATGCCCAAAATCAAACCAAACAAAATCAATAAAGGCATTCCAATCTTCGCTACCTTTTCAACACCACCGCTAAGTCCGCGTGATAAAATCCACGTATTCATCAACAAGCAAATAATCCAGAAAATCACAGGATGGCTCGTGCCTAATTCAATGTAATTCTGAAAAAATGCTTGAACTTCCGTTTGCGACATTCCCGTAAATGTGCCTGCTACAGAATAATAGGCCCATGAAAGCGCCCAAGATTCGAGGTAACAATAAAATGCAGCAACAGCGATATTGGTAAAGATTCCGAATACCCCGAAATACTTCCAATACGGCGCTTTGCCCATGGCGTCAAAGATGAATGGTGTAGAGTGCTGTTTGAATTTCCCTCCAAATCGACCCATTGACCATTCAACGAAAAGCAAAGGAAGACCCATAAGTAAGAAACACACGAGGTAAGGAATGATGAAGGCACCGCCACCATTTTCAATGGCTTGTGCAGGAAATCGCAAGAAGTTCCCAAGGCCTACGGCGTTCCCCGCCATAGCGAGAATTAATCCAACTCTGGAACCCCAGCCAGCAGAAGCAGTATTCGACATTGTAAGTTTAGTTTAGTTTCAACGAATATAAGTCATTTATTTGAAATTGTCTTCATCTGCGCAAGTGTTGCCTCAAGTGTTTGAGGGGAATACCCCAATTGAGATCGCGACTTGGACAAATTAAATCCTGTTTTTGCAGGTCGCTTGGCAGCTTGTGTTAAGGTATTGGTCTGAACGCGATTGATTCCAACTGTTGAAATTCCCAAATAAACGGCAATCCGACATACTAAATCGTAAATAGACACTGTTTCGGGTCCGCACAAGTGAAAAATTCCTGAAAGATGTTTGCGGCAAATCTCGAGGCAGCCCCAGGCCAAATCATCGGCCCAAGTGGGTGCGCGAAATTGATCGTCAACTATATTGAGTGGATCACCTTTGCGAAGCGCTTCCACGGCCCAAAGGACAATGTTTGAACGCGAGAGTTGATTGCCCTCACCGTAGACTATAATGGTGCGTGCGATGGACCAATTTTTCGATTCATCCGAAAGAAGCATATTTTCTGCCTCTACTTTTGATTTTGCATATTCACTTAATGGATG
>CAMBMC010000228.1 GCA_945868555.1 Chitinophaga pinensis
GGTTTTTGGTCTCTTACTTATGCCGCTCAACTGGTGGACAGAATGGCGAAAATGGACTTTGTCACTGGATCGTGCCGGGGTGCAAAGCGAAAAATCTATTGTCTTCCATAGTTTTTTAGCCGGTATGGTTACGGGTATGCTCACGCCCAATATGCTCGGTAACTTCATTGGGCGAATTCTATATTTCGACCGAAAACACCGTATTCAACTTACTTTACTTACGCTGATTGGAAGCATGTCACAGTTTGTTGTGACGATGGTACTTGGCGCATTTGGATTGATCTTGCTTCAAAAGTTGCCTTTCGAATCACCTTTTGGCACGGCCACGTATTTTCTCATCGCGCTAGTTTCTTGTGTATTTCTAATGCTCTATTTTCGAATGGAATGGCTACTGAATTTCCTTCGGAAGCGAACATTTGTTATAGGTTTATTGGCGCTTCTTGCCGGCAATAAAGATCTGAGAATTCGAATGCTTGGACTCGGAATTTTTCGTCATCTTATTTTTACCGTGCAATTTGCCTTTGTACTCTATGCTTTTGGAGTTGAAATCGATGCGACGAGTATCCTGTGGATTTGGCAATTCTATTTTTGGGTGACCTTGGCGCCGTCTTTATTCCTCGGTAAATTGGGTGTGCGTGAATCTGTGGCGGTTTGGGTGTTTGTCGCTGCTGGTATTTCTGAATTTGCGGTGGTACTCGCCGCGTTTTCCATTTGGGTGATGAATCTATTTCTTCCGACAGTTGTTTCTTTGGTCATTCTAAAACGAGCAAGGGCATGATCGTTTGGGTATACTTTAGCATTTATGGCGGCATCATGGCTGCTATCGTTGGACTAGGGTATTTCCTCCAACGCAAAAAGGAAAGGTCGTACACGAGCGGAAAGCAACTGGTTTCGAGCGAAGAACTCTCAGTCATTGTTCCATTTCGAAATGAAGCGCAGCGCCTATCTCAATTGTTAGATTCCATTCGTGGAGACAAAACCCAACTAGGCACCTATGTTTTTGTGGATGATCATTCCGAAGACGGTTCGATGTCTATTCTTCGAGAAAATCTTTCAGGTTCAAATTGGAAGGCGATTGTTTTAGAGGCGAATGAAAAAGGGAAGAAGGTGGCCATCCGTCGTGGCATTCAAGAAAGTGAAGGCCAATGGATTTTGTCGATGGATGCCGATGTGTCTTTTGCCAATGACTATTTCTCGACACTTTCGACCTTGGAACATTCAGATATGTACATCCTTCCTGCAGTGATGGTTGCCCAGCGCTGGTATGAACACCTCTACGAAGTGGATTTAATTTTAGTCAACGCAGCAAATTGCGGTTTGGCAGGGTGGAAGCGTCCGATTATGGCGAGTGGTGCCAACCTCTTATACAGCAGGGAAGCTTTTGAGCGTCTCGATCACGTTGAGCGTCATGCACACATGCCAAGTGGGGATGACATTTATTTGTTGAGAGATTTTCGAGAAGGCGGAGCAGATGTTCGTTTGGTGACCGACCCTAAGCTGGCCATTAAAACGGAAACACCACAATCCTTCCAGGAGTTTATCCACCAACGCTTGAGGTGGTTGGCAAAAACAGGAGATGTGAAGGACAATTTAAGTACAAGTTTGGCCATTATTCAAGCTATCTTGACCTTTGCCTTTGTTGCGCTTCTGGTTGCTAAAGGTTGGTCTCAAGAATGGAAAGAATTTTGGACGATTTTCGCGATTAAAACAGGGATGGACATGCTGATTTTTTATCCATATTTCAAGAGGATACAGCGCCGAGTTTCGTGGTTTTTTATTCCCATCTATGAGTTTTTATTTCCTTTTTACACTTTGCTTATTTTAAGCATGATGTATTGGTTTAAGCCGCAATGGAAGGGCAGAAAATTGGACCGAAATTTTTAAAAGCCTTTATTTTTCGATTTCTCGTAAGGACTCCATCTTTTTCTTTTCCAAGAATCCTTTGATGTCTTCGAAATGCTCTTTCACGCGCTTTTGACCAAATTCAAACACTTTTGTGACCAAACCATCCAAGAAATCGCGGTCGTGTGAAACAATGATCAGCGTCCCGTCAAAATTGCGCAAGGCATCTTTGATGATGTCTTTGGTTTTCATGTCGAGGTGATTGGTCGGCTCATCGAGAATCAAGAGGTTCACGGGTTCTAAAAGGAGTTTGATCATCGCCAAACGCGTGCGTTCTCCTCCGGAAAGAACCTTTACTTTCTTTGCACTCGTTTCTCCACCGAACATAAATGCCCCCAAGATATCTTTGATTTTCGTGCGGATGTCACCCACTGCGATGTAGTCGATGGTTTCGAAAATTGACAGTTCCTCATCCAGCAGTGAGGCCTGGTTTTGAGCGAAATATCCAATCTTAATGTTGTGACCAAGTTGCAAGGTTCCTGTGAAATCGATTTCGTTCATGATGGCTTTGATCATGGTCGATTTTCCTTCACCATTCTTGCCAATAAACGCCAATTTCTGACCTCGTTCTATGGTCATTGAGGCATTGTTAAAGACCACATGATCTCCGTATTTTTTACCTAAATCCTCAACGATTACTGGATAGTTCCCAGAACGAGGGGAAGGAGGGAAGCGAAGGCGTAGTGCAGATGTATCGACCTCATCAACTTCAATGATGTCGAGTTTTTCGATCATTTTTACGCGCGATTGAACTTGCAATGTTTTTGAATAGGTTCCCTTGAAGCGCTCAATAAATTCTGTTGTTTCAGCGATGAACTTTTGCTGCTCGTCGTATTGTTTTTGTTGCTGTTCGCGTCGTTCTTTGCGCAATTCAAGGTAATGGGAATATTTTGCTTTGTAGTCGTAAATTCTTCCCATCGTCACTTCGATTGTTCGCGTTGTGATGTTGTCGACAAATGCGCGGTCATGGGAAATCACAACGACAGCCTTTGCTTGTTCGGTGAGGAAGTTTTCCAGCCACTGAATGGATTCAATGTCCAAGTGATTGGTTGGCTCATCGAGCAGGATGAGGTCGGGTTGGCGTAAAAGGATCTTTGCCAACTCGATGCGCATTCGCCAACCGCCACTAAATTCTGAGGTCGAACGATCGAAGTCTTCTCTCACAAATCCTAAACCTTTTAGTGTTTTTTCGACTTCACCATCATAGTTGATTTCTTCGATGGAGTAGTATTTTTCACTAAGTTCTGAAACCTGTTCAATCAGTTTCATGTAATCGTCTGAATCGTAGTCGGTGCGAACAGTCAACTGATGGTTGATTTCATCCATTTCTGCCTTCATGGCAAAAATTTCTTGAAATGCTTTCGAGGTTTCTTCGAATACGGTACAATCGTCTGCCGTAAGCAAATGCTGCGGTAAGTATGCGATGACGGTACCTTTTGGTGAAGAAACTCCACCTTTTGTTGGCTTGCTTTGACCTGCAAGTATTTTCAGTAGGGTCGATTTTCCTGCACCATTTTTTCCCATTAGTGCAATCTTATCGTTGTCATTGATTACAAAGTTTACATCACTAAACAGGATTTTTCCACTGAACTCTACGGCAAGACCATCAACTGAAATCATAACTTATTACTTAAGGAGGCAAAGATAATCCCTTGATGTGTGTGAAGTTGGTTTATACTTATTTTTGAGAAAAAAAAGATGAGACTTTTTCTTTCGTTGTGTGTTTTCTTTGTTGGATTCTTTGCTTCTGCGCAGCAAAAGGACACTTGCATAACGCTACCCTCATCCCTTTCAAAAGCGAATGCGGATAAATTGGTGATTGCTTGTTCGTGTGATTTGGCTGAATTTTCAATTCAAATCTACTCCCGTTGGAGACAGTTGGTATATGAAGCAAAAACATTCATGATACCCTTTGATTTGGATGTAAATGCACGATCAGGAAAGAAAAACCAGCAAGTTCAGGTATTTGGTGAAGGAACCTATTTGTATAAAATTCACTATCGAAAGTACAATACTCAGGAATCCATCGATGTGACAGGGTATATCAATATTCTTTAGGCTCGCATAATACCACCATTTTTAAGCACAAAAAAAAGCCGGGAGCACCGGCTTTTAAATTATCTATTTACTATTCCTTAGAAAGGAAGGTCATCATCTGCACCGCTTTCAGAAATTGCGGCAGGAGCTGAAGCTGCAGGAGCAGCAATAGGATTCAAATTTACAGGTGCCATTCCTGGCATTTGACCCGCATTTTGACCCGCAGAAGCTCCTTGATTGGAACGTTCAATTCGCCATGCCTCAAGTGTGTTGAAATATTTTACGTCACCTGTTGGACTAGTCCATTCCCGTCCACGTAAGTTAAATGAAACATCTACTTGATCACCGGCTTGAAACCCTTCTAGTAAAACACATTTATCTTGTGTTGCTTGAAACATAATGTCCTGTGGATACATGCCAGAAGCATCTGTTACCACAAATTCGCGCTTTGAAAATTTTTCCGATACTTGAACGGTATTGCCCACCATTTTTACGGATCCCGTGAGTTTAAACATGTTGATTTATTTTAATTGTTATTGTTTCATCCATTATTAAAAGCCAAAAGCGTCATCCACGCTTCGTCCAGTTTGTTGTCACTAAGCAATTCTTTTGCCCGCACATGAAGGGCGTTTTCTAAAGCATTCGCGTCGTATTCTAAAGATACGAACAATTCGCTTAGTTCTAACAATTTGTATTCATTTACATCGGTCTCGTCAGGAAG
>CAMBMC010000229.1 GCA_945868555.1 Chitinophaga pinensis
CGCTGACCTGTTATTCTAGGCCTGGTGTTTTCAAAATTGAATTCGCGCGAATCTAAAACACTTTTTTTCTGTTACTTTTGCCGAATGAAACATTTTCCTCAAGTTTTAAAAAAGATGATTATGAAAAAAGGAATGATTTTCTTCTTGTCGGCAGCATTAATCGTTGCCCTTACCTCTTGTGGTACCGGAGGATTGAAAGGGAATACAGAAAAAGACACCAAAACAAAAAGTGAATTTAAAGATGAAAGCAATTTTGAGAGCAGAATGTTGGCTCTTGATCAAAATGAAAGTTTGCTTATCGCCAATAGTTTAAAGTATCACAACAATGCTGGTTCTTCGGAGGAGGTGACTGCATTTCTTGATCAAAAGCAAAATATCGTAAAGCTCGAAGAGTATTATCTCGAAGCGGAAACACAGAATTTTGGCAAAGTCACTTTTTATCTTGAAAATGGAAAGAAATTCGCGACACGTCAAGTTATTCGAGAAACGACTTCAAACTTCCCAATGTACAAAGAGATCATTACGTATTACGACAAGTCAGAAAAACCACTTTATGCTAAGTTGCGTCAATCTCAGTATGAAATTGAACTGGAAAATTTGGCTTTTGAAACAACAAAACCAACTAATGTGTCTGCCTCACGTGCAATTCGTGCTTTAAATCAAGAACAGGAATTTCAAACAACTTTTCAAGGCCTAGCCTACGATGGAACACTCAAATACATTATCGTTGGGGATACCGAGGAAGAGGGGTTTGCATCTACACTTTCCGTTCAACATCAAGAAGGGGATATTAAGAAATTATTTCAAGATGAGGAAGGTATGTTAGGAGTTCCAATTGAAATTCAGTACGAAAGAATGATTGATCAGTCTGGCATGGAGTTTCAAGTTTTGATCTCAGCGAAAATTAAAAAGTAAACATCCTGCAACTATATTTGTTTCAATAGCGTATCAAGGTTGTCTTTACGAGGGATTGCCAACTTTAATCTTCGTATTTTTGACACCTTCAACACCTGTCTATGAAACTAAGTGTACGTCAATTTTTATCAATTCTACTCATTTTCTTTTGTGCCTCGAATGTGTTCGGGCAAAAAATGAAAGTCACAGGAACTGTCATGGATACCACAGGTAGCCGTCCTTTGCCACAAGCAACAGTGATGGCTATTCGTGTCAAAGACTCTTTGCTTCTTGGATTTACACACTCTGATTTTAAAGGAAATTTCACCTTGACAGGTTTCGAAATTGATACCTTCTCCTTGGTCATTGCTCATCCCAATGCGGACGATAAAACGTATTACATCTTCGGACACAAGGACAACTACGAAATCAACATTCCAAGTGTGCGCATGCAATCCAAAGCTCAAGAATTGGATGAGGTGGTGATTTACGCCAATAAAAATCCGATTTATTACAAGGGGGATACACTGATCTATGTGGCGGACTCATTCAAGGTGGCAGAGGGTGCCGTCGTGGAAGATTTATTGAAAAAACTTCCTGGACTCAACATCGATAAGGACGGAAAGATTACCTCTCAAGGTCAGACCATCAATAAAGTTCTTGTCGATGGCGATGAGTTCTTCGGGACGGATCCAACGGTGGCCACCAAAAACTTAGGTGCAGATGGTGTTGCTCAAGTGCAGGTCTATGAAAAAACAGACGAAGAAACCATAGGGGGATCGCAAGACAAAATTCGGGTCTTAGACCTTAAACTGAAGGATGAAGCCAAGAAAGGGTACTTCGGTCGGGTTTCCGGCGCCACAGATGCTTTTTTAACACCACTGCCCACTGAATATTTCGGCACTCGCCCTTTTTATGAAGGTGAATTGCTACTCAATAAGTTCAACAGCAAACAAAAGATTTCAATCTTCGCCCTTGGGTCAAATACACCAAGATCGAGCTTTGGGCGTGGAGACTTGAACAAATTCGGATTATCGAATGAGGCAGGTGCGAACCGCAATTTCTGGGAAAATGACAACAACCAAAACAATAGCGGTGTACCTCAAACCTTGAAAACAGGTATTTACTATGCAGACAAATTTGGTGAAAATAAAAACACAGAATTATTAGTAAACTATTCTTATTACAATGATCGTCTCGATGCACGCACATCAAGCCAATCGCAGTATTTCTTGCAGGACACTTCCTTTTTTAATATCAATAGAAATCAAACGCTGACGACAAATCAGCGTCATGCATTCAACATCAAATTGTCAAGTCAAATTGACTCACTCACGCTGATTGAATTCAAGCCGTCGTTTAGCTATGACATAGGACAGTCGATCAATAACGATACAACTTCTTTTGAAGGTGAAACGAACATTCAATCACTCATCACATCGATCAATAGCTCTAGCGATTCAAAGGGATTAACGGTAAATGGAACAGGACGAGTCTACCGCAAGTTCATGAAAAAGCGACGTGAATTGGAGGTGCGGTACGATCTTGCCATGAACCGGAACAACACCAATTCTGAATTAAAAACAGAAAATCAATACCTTTTGTATGTTGACAGTGTTGCAGGAATTAATCAATACAAGACCAACAAGAATAGCGCGACAAGCCATTATGGAACCTTAAGTTATTTTGAGCCTTTGTCAAAAAAATGGAAGGTGAACCTGACCTATTTGTTCGAATATGGATTCTCCAATCAGAATAAAGAAACGAACGACTTGGTAGGAACGGCTTATACCGGCTACAATGCAAATCTTTCAAACAATTTCGACAACACGCGAACGCAGCACCGCGGCGGAACGGAGTTCATTTACGAATCTGGAAAGCACTTCGTATCAGGTGGGGCATTTGTCCGTAACATCCAAATCGATAACATCAATAAAATCACCAATGCAACGATCTATCAAAACATCAATAGCGTTTTGCCTCGTTTCAAGTACGAGTTTAAGCCGAGCATGAGCAAGCGCTTCTCGGTGAATTATACCACCAATTCGCAACAGCCGTCTATCAATGATGTTCAGCCCGTACAAGATAACAGTAATCCGAATCGACTTGTTATAGGTAACCCAGACCTAAAACCAAACTATGTGCATAATGTGATGGTGAACTTCAATAATTGGAATGCTTTGTCCGGAAAGTACATTTGGTCTGGTGGATCCTTGAATTTGACGAACAATGCATTCGCCACGCAGACCTCGTACGACGCTTATGGACGCACTACCTCAATGACTGTAAACGTCGATGGTAATTTTTCAGCTTTTGTTTGGGCGGGCGCAGGGTTCCCAATTTTGGACCGAAAGGTAGAGTTCAACCCAAGTTTAAATGCTTCCGTGAATCGCTATAAAAGTTTGATCGAAGAAAGTGGTGTCGTCAGAGTCAATACAACCGATAATTATGCGATTACTCCAGACATGCAAATCGAGGTTCAGTTGGATTCGCTTGAAATTACTTTCAACGGTAGTTACTCCTTCAATAAGCCAATCAACTCCATCAGTACAACCACGACAACTCCTTTTGGTGTGCAGAAATATGGAATGGACCTTACGTGGCGATTGCCAAAGGGCTTCTCTATTGAAATGGAGGGGAACTACACGAAAAACAACGGACTTTACAACACCGAATTCTTTATTCTGAATGCTGAGTTCAGCAAGAAATTCTTGGCTACTCAAAATCTCATTGTTTCCATTCGCGGAAATGACCTCTTGAATCAAAACATCAGTGCACAACGTACCGTTTCGGGCAATGCTGTGACTGACTACCGCACCACCATTATTTCGCGTTACTTCCTCTTAAAAGTAACACTCCGTTTCAATAACCGTAAAGCAAAAGAAGATGATTTCAAAGGTTGGCATTAAGCAATTTATCAGCGCATTGTGCATCGTACTTTTTCCAATGCTGGTGAGTGCGCAGTTGACTTCTGGACGGATTGTGTTCGAACGCAAAACGAATTTGAAGAAACGCATGGGCGATAATCCACGAATGAAAAATTTCATTACCGAGGAAAATAAATACCGCGTCGAGAACTTTGAATTGTTCTTCAACGATTCTACGTGTATGTTCCGTCCTTTGCCAGACAATGAAACGGCAGAAGGATTTTTGAAGTACTTCACCACCCGAAATACAGTGTATCAGGACATCAGCTCACAACACAAATTCATCATCATGGACCTTTGGGGTACTGAAGCCATCATTAGTGATTCCATCGATCAACGTCAGTGGAAGGTGACCGACAGCAAGCGGAACATCAGCGGGTATAGCTGCCGTAAGGCCATTTATCAGATGAACGATTCAACACGAATCTACGCATGGTTCTCTGTAGATGTTGTGCCATCCATTGGTCCAGAAGGATTTGGTGGCTTGCCAGGAGCAATCCTAGGACTTGCGTCAGAAGACGGAGGTGTGGTATACTTCGCCAAGGAGGTAAAAGCAATGGCGCCACCCGCAGGCGTGATGAGCTACAGCGAGAAGGGAAAAGAAGTCTATACTGAAGAACAACTCAAGAAAATGCTCATGGAACGCATGGGACAATGGGTAAAACCAAAAGATCTTGAGGCGATGTTTTCGTGGCTCTAGTTTTTAATTACGAATTACGAATTACGAGTTACGAGTTGGAAACATGATGCTTCGCTCGCCTCAGCGGATTTCTGAACACCCCGAAGAATAATTAAGTCTTTTAGCGTAGGGGTCTTTTGTCTTTGAATTACGAGTTAC
>CAMBMC010000230.1 GCA_945868555.1 Chitinophaga pinensis
GTGGTCCCACACGGGCTCGAACCGTGGACCCACAGATTATGAGTCTGTTGCTCTAACCAACTGAGCTATAGGACCATGTTGCTAAAAAGCGCAACGGTTATTTATGTTTTGTCCTATGGCGAAGTTGCCTGTTCCGCTTAATCGCAGTGTTTGCGGAAAGCTATAGGACCATGTTGCCAAAAAGCGCAACGGTCATTTATGTTTTGTCCTATGGCGAAGTTGCCTGTTCCGCTTAATCGCAGTGTTTGCGGAAAGCTATAGGACCAAGAAAAAACTGACGTCTTTATGAGTGCAAATATACGATTCCAATGAAAATTGACAACGCAAGAATGGAATTTAAGGCAGAAATCACAATGATCTCCTCATCCTAAAACTCAAAAGCAATCCGTAATCCCTATCTTTGCCACATGTCATGCCTCACCGATCAATGGAATATTCTTTGTCATCTCAGTATGAAGAGGATCATGAACATCATTGCATTGCGGTTTTCCTATCATGTATCTCGAATTCTCAAGAAACCGCTACACATTGGCAAGGCATTTACCCTATCTATTGAACCTACCACAGCCTGTAATCTAGGCTGTCCGGAATGTCCAAGTGGTCTGAAACAATTTACCCGTCCGACAGGAAAACTGAACTTGGATCTGCACCGAAACATGTTAAAGCAAGTCGGAAAGCACGTATTTTACATCAATTATTACTTCCAAGGAGAACCCTTCTTGCATCCACAATTTCTGGATCTTGTTCGCGACGCCAAGAAACACAAAATCTACACCGCGACATCCACCAATGCACACTTCATTGACCGAAAAAAAGCCGACGAAATCATCGATTCAGGTCTGGACCGCTTAATAATTTCTATTGATGGTCTGACGCAAGAAACCTATGAAAACTATCGGGTGCATGGCGAATTGTCGAAGGTAATCGAAGCGGCAAAACACCTCATCGCGGCAAAGAAAGAGAAGAAATCAACCACTCCTCACCTCATCTTTCAATTCTTGGCAGTGAAGCCCAATGAACATGAAATTCCCGCCGTATTCTCACTAGGGAATGAGCTGGGCATCGATGAAGTTCGCATCAAGACAGCCCAATTGTACGACTATAAAAACGGCAACCCTTTGATGCCAAACAACGAGGAATATTCCCGCTACCGTTTGCAATCCGACGGGACCTATGCCTTAAAGCATAAAACTGGCAATCACTGCTGGCGCATGTGGTCTGGAAGTGTGTTAACCTGGGACGGTAAGGTCGTACCCTGCTGCTTTGACAAAGATGCCCAACACGTACTCGGTTCTCTGGAAACGTCTGACTTCAATTCAATTTGGAAGAGTCCCACCTACCGAGGATTTAGACAAGCTGTGCTGACTGGACGCAATGAGATCGACATTTGTAAAAACTGTTCCGAGGGGGCGAAAGTATTTAAATAATCGTCGTTTTGCTGTTTTAATTCAGCATTTTATATTATTTTTGCACAGTACATTAATCAATTTTTAGAATCGTGGAGCGCCTTGAGCATAAATCAAAACTGGTCATCCAATCAATTTCACTAGAATTCGTTCGCGCGTTTTACGAAACCATTGATTGGGAAAGTCGGCTTGTTGGCATTGTTGGCGCAAGAGGTACTGGAAAAACAACATTGCTTGTTCAACATTTGAAATCTAACCATTCACTTTCAGATGAGGCCATTTATTTGACTTTAGATGATATTTATTTCACCAACAACACACTGATAGATACTATTGAGCTTTTCCGACAAAAAGGTGTAAAACATATTTATCTAGACGAGGTCCACAAATACCCGAATTGGGCCAAAGAAATTAAAAATTGTTACGACTATTTTACAGACTTAAAGATTTTTTTTACCGGTTCTTCGATCATTGATTTACTCAAACAAGATGTTGATTTAAGTCGGCGAGCTGTTATGTATGAATTGCCCGGCTTGTCTTTTAGAGAATATTTAAGTTATTCAGGAGTTGCGAAACTTCCATCCTATTCCTTAAATGAAATTCTAACAAATCATAGCTCAATTGCAGCATCTATTATTTCTAAGGTTCAGCCACTTAAACATTTTGACGATTATTTAGCACATGGATATTATCCTTTTTTTAAAGAGAGTAAATCCACTTACCACCTTCGTTTAGAGCAGGTTGTCAAGATGATTATAGAAGTTGAACTCCAATTTATTGATGGATTTGATATTCTCAAGTCACGAAAAATATATCAGCTCCTGTATATATTGGCTTCCAACGTTCCTTTCAAACCAAATATCTCCAAGCTCAGTGAAAAAATTGGAATTCACCGCAATACGCTTGTAAATTATATACATTATTTGGAAAAAGCACGATTAATAAACAGCCTCTCAACTCATGGAAAAAGTATAAGTAATCTTCAAAAACCAGAAAAAATATTTCTAGAAAATCCTAATCTTTGCTATGCTCTAGCTTCGACAGCCATAAATAAGGGTACATTAAGAGAAACCTTTTTGTTGAATCAATTAAAATACAAGCATGAGGTAAGCTTACCTGCAAAAGGTGACTTTTTAGTTAACGAAACAATCACGATCGAAGTTGGGGGGAAAACCAAAACTAACAAGCAGATTCATTCGCTTGAAAATGCATATGTCGCAGCTGATAATCTAGAAATTGGTTCGTTTAATAAAATCCCGCTTTGGCTTTTTGGTTTTATGTATTAGAAAGTTTTTTTTGCACTATCGTTTGCTCGTCCTTGCCCCATTTGAACATAGGTAATTAAGTTCCTAATTCATACGTTTTTTTGTACCTTTCGCTTTCTTTAACTTCACCACCTATGAAATACTTTATTGCATTTTCATTCATTTCACTCCTTTTTTCCTCTATATCCGCACAAATCTTCGTCAAAGCTTTTGGAGGTGCTCAAGAAGAATTTGCTTACTCCTTTCAAAATACGGATAACAACGGATTTGTTGTTGCTGGCCGAACCTTTAGTGTGGGCGTTGGTGGCTGGGACAGTTACATCACCCGCATGAATGCCAACGGAGATACACTTTGGTTCAAAACCTATGGAAACACACAGTACGATGAGTTTCAAGATGTGGACACCACTAGTGATGGAGGATTTATCGCTGTTGGACACACATGGACCAATGACTGGGCGGGAAATGTGTATGTCGTAAGAACAGATGGCAACGGAACTGTGATTTGGTCCAAAGAATTTGGCGGTGCAACGGGCTTATCGGACAAAGGCTACTCCATCCGAGAAACATCAGATGGTGGATTCATCGTTTGCGGCACAACAGCCACCTATGGCTCAGGAAGTGATGATGTTTATGTGTTAAAAATAACCTCAACAGGTGCAGTAAGTTGGTCGGCAGTGATTGGAACCGCTGGTGCAAACGAAGCAGGGCGGGAGGTTCAACAAACCACAGATGGTGGATATATCGTTACGGGTTATACTGATGGTTCGGGGACTTCATTTTACGATGTGTATTTGATAAAACTGAACGCCGCAGGAACGGTGCAGTGGAAAAAAACCTACGGAGGAAGTTCGTATGACTTCGCCTATACCGTGCAACAAACCACAGATGGAGGATTTGTGCTCGGTGCAACAACCAATAGTTTTGGTGCCGGAAACTGGGATGCCTACCTCATAAAAACAGATGCCAGTGGGACACTACAATGGAGTAAGACCTATGGCATGTCGGGTGAAGATCGCGTGCAATGTGCACGACAAACAATTGATGGGGGGTACATCCTTTGTGGACGTTCATCCAGTTTTGGTGCGGGGAATTTTGATGCTACCTTGCACAAGACAGATGCCAGTGGAAACCTGCAATGGACCAAAGGATTTGGCGGTGGTGGCGACGACCAAGGTTGGTATGTGCGTCAGTTGAGCAACAATGCCTATGCCTTGTGTGGATATACCGTGAGCTTCGGAGCTGGAGTAAAAGATGCCTTAATGATCCGAACAGATTTGACCGGTCTTTCCGGTTGCGTTCAAACAAACGGAACAAACTTCACGACAACAACACCTGCGACAATCACGTCAACCATTGGCAACACGACAACTGGAGGGGGAGCAATCACTGCTATAACTGCCGTTCGTCGCCCCTCAGTTGCGTTCAACGTGCAATGCTCATCTACGGGATGTACACCAACAAGCTCTAGTTCAACCCTAAGCGCTTGCGCAACTTACAATTGGGCAGCAAATAATCAAACATATACAAGTAGCGGAACATATACCACCATACTCACGAATGCGGCAGGGTGCGATTCGACACTAACACTCAACCTTACCATCAATCCAAATCCTATTATCAATGCAGGAGTCGATCAATCCATTTGTGTGGGGACCAGCGTTACATTAAGCGCAACGGGTGCAACGAACTACAGTTGGAACAATGGTGTTACCAACGGAGTCGCTTTTTCTCCAGCGGCAACAACAACGTATACAGTTACAGGCACAAGCAATGGATGCACTGGCACAGACCAAGTTCTCGTAACGGTGAACAATCTGCCAATCGTCAATGCAGGTGTAGATCAATCCATTTGTGTGGGGACCAGTGTTACATTAAGCGCTACGGGTGCAACGAACTACAGTTGGAACAATGGTGTAACCAACGGAGTCGCCTTTTCTCCGGCGGCAACAACAACATATACAGTTACAGGCACAAGCAATG
>CAMBMC010000231.1 GCA_945868555.1 Chitinophaga pinensis
TTTCCTTTGTGGCAATGAAAAACTAAAAACCTATTCGGACAAAATCGTTAACTTAGTCCGCTTTTAAAAAAACAATCAAACAACAACAACTTCAACTCTTCAGCTATGAATTTTGAACTGGATGAAAATCAAAAAATGATTGCACAAATGGTGCGTGATTTTGCTGAAAAGGAAATTAGACCGAATATGAAAAAGTGGGACGATGAGGAATATTTCCCTGTCGATACCATGAAGAAGATGGGTGAACTCGGTCTTCTCGGGATATATATCCCAGAAGCTTATGGAGGATCAGGGTTTGGGTATCACGAATATGCCACTGCGCTCATGGAATTGGGACGAGTTTGTGGAGGCGTTGGATTAAGCGTTGCTGCTCACAATTCCTTGTGTACGGGACATATTTATTACCATGGTTCCGAAGAGCAAAAACAAAAATATCTACCTAAATTGTCAAGTGGCGAATTCATTGGTGCTTGGGGATTAACAGAGCCGAATACAGGGTCTGATGCCATGCGTATGAAAACGACCGCCGTAAAAGAAGGCGACCATTGGGTGATCAATGGGACGAAGAATTGGATTACACATGGCTTGTCTGGCGATGTTTCAGTGGTTTTGGTGCGAACAGGAGATCTACTCGATAGCAACGGGATTACCGCTTTCATAATTGAGAAAGGTACGCCTGGTTTTTCTGCGGTGAAAATCAAAGAAAAGTTTGGTGTGCGAGCGAGTGAGACCGCAGAATTGATTTTTGAAAACGTACGCGTTCACGAAAGTCAAGTCATTGGTCAAGTCGGACAAGGATTCAAACAGGCCATGCAGATTTTAGATGGTGGTCGAATTTCAATTGCTGCATTGAGCTGCGGTGTGGCACGCGGAGCTTATGAATCGGCACTTAAATATGCGCAGGAACGCGAACAATTTGGCCATCCAATCGCTAAGTTCCAAGCCATTAGTTTCAAATTAGCCGACATGGCAACAGAAGTGGAAGCTGCAGAGCTTTTGACCTACCAAGCGGCAGATTTGAAAAACAAAAAAATGCCAATGACAAAACAAGGCGCATTTGCCAAATATTTCGCTAGTGAGGTTGCTGTAAAATGTGGCAACGAAGCCATGCAAATTATGGGGGGATACGGCTACACGAAAGAATATCCGGCAGAGAAGTTTTTGAGAGATGCACGCCTTATGACCATTGGTGAAGGCACCTCCGAAATTCAAAAAGTAGTTATTTCAAGAGAAATTTTGAAGTAGTTGTTTGCAGGAAAAAAAAATTACTATATTTGCAATCCGTTTCACAAATTAATTGAATAGAACATGTTAATTATTCCCGTTAAAGAAGGAGAAAACATCGAAAGAGCTCTAAAAAAGTACAAGAAAAAGTACGACAAGACGAACGTAATGAAAGAATTGCGCGCTCGCAAGGAGTTTGTGAAGCCTTCAGTTACAGGTCGTCAACAAAAGATTAAGGCAGCATACGCCCAAAGAATGCGTTCTTCGGAGTTGTAGAAACCTTTTGTAAAAATATACGTTAAAGGAGTCCTCATGGGCTCCTTTTTTTATGCTTGAAAAATTCCTTTCTTACTTGCGGGTGGAACGCCGGTATTCAGACCATACCATTTTGGCCTATCAGAATGATATTGCCGCGTTCATTTCATTTAGTGAGATCCAAAAGGATTCTGATTTTGTCGAAGTAACACCTTCATTGATTCGATCGTGGATGGTTGATTTGATTCAGAGTGGTCAAGTCAATAAAACAGTAAACCGAAAACTTTCAGCGCTCCGTTCTTTTTTTCATTTCCTGAGAAAGGAAACTGTGGTAGTTCACAACCCCATGCAAAAGGTGCGCGGTCCAAAAAACGAACGACGTCTTCCCATATTCGCGAAAGAATCTGAGCTCCAACCAGAGCGTTTAGACCCTCTGTTTACGGATGACTTTGACGGTGTGCGTGATCGGCTGATGCTGGAGATGTTTTATCAGACAGGTATACGATTGAGTGAATTGGTAGGACTGAAAATGGAGAATGTATCCAATGTGCAAATAAAGGTCTTAGGAAAAAGAAATAAAGAACGCATTATTCCTGTTTCAAGTGATTTGGCACTTCAAATGAAAAACTATGTGGAGTTGCGCGCACTTCTTGTTGCGAAAAGCACCGCTTTTTTCTTGTTAAAAAATGGTAATAAACTATATGACAAGTTTGTTTACAGGAAAATAAATCACTATCTTGGAATGGCAACGAGCTTGGATAAGCGAAGCCCGCATGTGCTTCGTCATACTTTCGCGACACACATGCTAAACAATGGTGCAGGATTAGAGACATTAAAGGATATTTTAGGACATGCAAATCTATCTGCTACCCAAGTTTACACGCACAACTCGTTTGCTCAGTTAACCAAAGTGTATTCACATGCCCACCCTAGAGGGCGCTAAATTAAAGTCATATGGAAATTCAAGTGCATGCCATCCATTTTTCAGCAGATGAGAAGTTGGTTGATTTTATCAACGAGAAGGTGACGAAGTTGGAATTGTTCTTCGAAAACATCACCGCATGTGAGGTTTACTTGCGTTTAGGCAAGAGCGATGATAAAGAGAATAAGATTTCAGAAATCAAATTATTGATACCAGGCAAAACGCTTATTGCCAAGAAACAGTGTAAATCATTCGAGGAGGCCACAGACCAAGCGACAGAAGCATTGAGAAAACAAGTGCATAAGCACAAAGAAAAAGCATGATTTGAAGATGATTCAACAAGAGATAAAAGGGGGAAATAAGTATCCCCCTTTCTTTTTTGAAAAAATATAAAAAAAAGTATTGCATAAAAGGAATTCTTTCCTAAATTTGCAAACCCAAATAAGGGGTGAACAAAGTTCTTTTTATTATTGTAATTATTACCAATACGCCGATGTAGCTCAGTTGGCCAGAGCAGCTGATTTGTAATCAGCTGGTCGGGGGTTCGAATCCCTCCATCGGCTCAAAAGTGTTGGGGAGATACTCAAGTGGCTAACGAGGACAGACTGTAAATCTGTTGGTGTATACCTTCGCAGGTTCGAATCCTGCTCTCCCCACAGTGAATTTTAAATAATAAGCGGGAGTAGCTCAGTTGGTAGAGCGTCAGCCTTCCAAGCTGAGGGTCGCGAGTTCGAATCTCGTCTCCCGCTCAAATAAATCGGTAGATGCCGGTGTAGCTCAGGGGTAGAGCGCTTCCTTGGTAAGGAAGAGGTCACGAGTTCAATTCTCGTCATTGGCTCAAGCTGAACTTTGTTTCACTCACAAATTGGGTGAAATTTTGTATATTTTTAATTTTGTATTTTTATTAACTAGTAACAAATAAAACAATGGCTAAGGAAAATTTTGATCGTTCCAAACCACACGTGAATATCGGGACCATAGGTCACGTCGATCACGGTAAAACAACCCTTACAGCAGCAATATCTAGCGTTTTGGCGTCTAAAGGTCTTGCTCAAGTACGTGACTTCTCTTCAATCGACAACGCGCCGGAAGAAAAAGAGCGTGGTATTACTATTAACACGTCTCACGTTGAGTACGAAACTACCGCTCGTCACTATGCGCACGTCGACTGTCCAGGTCACGCGGATTACGTGAAGAACATGGTAACAGGTGCGGCTCAAATGGATGGTGCAATCCTTGTGGTTGCAGCAACAGATGGACCGATGCCACAAACGCGTGAGCACATCCTTCTTGGTCGCCAAGTTGGTGTTCCTCGTCTTGTTGTGTTCATGAACAAAGTGGACATGGTAGATGATCCAGAACTTCTTGAACTTGTTGAAATGGAAGTACGCGAATTGCTTTCTTTCTACCAGTACGATGGTGACAATGCTCCAGTTATTCAAGGTTCTGCACTTGGTGCATTGAACGGTGAACCTCAGTGGGTTGCAACTATTGAAGCGTTGATGGATGCAGTAGACACGTACATTGAACTTCCTCCACGTGAGATAGACAAGCCTTTCCTTATGCCAGTTGAAGATGTATTTACGATCACTGGTCGTGGTACTGTAGCAACAGGTCGTATCGAAACTGGGGTAATTAACTCTGGTGAAGGTGTTGACATCCTAGGAATGGGTGATGTGAAATTGTCTTCAGTTGTAACAGGTGTTGAGATGTTCCGCAAGATCCTCGACCGTGGAGAAGCTGGTGACAACGTTGGTCTTCTTCTTCGTGGTATTGAAAAGTCTCAAATCAAGCGTGGAATGGTAATCTGCAAGCCAGGTTCAACAACTCCGCACACTGAATTTAAAGCTGAGATCTACGTATTGAAGAAAGAAGAAGGTGGTCGTCACACACCATTCCATAACAGATACCGTCCACAATTCTACTTCCGCACAACGGACGTAACAGGTGAGATTTTCTTGACTGACGGACGTGAAATGGTTATGCCAGGTGATAACGTAACAATCAATGTTAAATTGATCGTTCCAGTAGCAATGGACAAAGGTCTTCGTTTTGCGATCCGTGAGGGTGGTAGAACTGTTGGAGCTGGACAAGTTACTGAGATCGTTGCTTAATCAAACGAATCATAATAGTATAATAAAGGGGAGTTCGCTCCCCTTTTTATACGGGCGTAGCTCAGCTGGTAGAGTAGTGGTCTCCAAAACCATTGGTCGTGGGTTCGAATCCTACCGCCCGTGC
>CAMBMC010000232.1 GCA_945868555.1 Chitinophaga pinensis
AGTGGTCTCCAAAACCATTGGTCGTGGGTTCGAATCCTACCGCCCGTGCTTTAAAACTCAAGATTGTGTCTAAAATCAGAGAATATTTTACGGAAACGAAGAATGAAATGCTTCACAACGTTTCTTGGCCAACATGGAAAGAGCTTCAAGCAAATACGATTATAGTCGTTGTTGCTTCTGTGCTTATTTCATTGTTCATCTTTGCGATGGACTTCGGATTTGGTATCGCCGGTGACGAAAAATCACTTTGGAGAGGTGCCCTAGGTTTTATTTACGGAATGTTCTAATTGAAAATCCGAAATGGGAGAGATTAAAAAACGTTGGTATGTAGTGCGCGCTGTAAGCGGGAAAGAGAAAAAAGTGAAGGAATACCTTGAACTTGAAATTTCTCGTTTAAAATTGAACGATTTTATCGATCAAGTGCTCATCCCAACGGAAAAAGTATTTCAAATTCGAAACGGAAAGAAGGTAAGCAAAGAACGCGCATACCTTCCTGGATACGTATTAATTGAAGCTGCTCTGGTTGGTGAAGTGCCTCACGTGATCAAAGGTATCCCGAATGTTATCGGTTTCCTCGGGACGGTAAAAGGAGGTGAGCCAGTTCCAATGCGCTTATCAGAAGTAAACCGAATCCTCGGAAAAGTAGATGAGTTGTCTGAATCGGAAGAGGAAATGAAAATACCGTTCGTCGTAGGTGAATCTGTAAAGGTAATCGACGGACCATTCAATAACTTCACTGGTGTCGTAGATGAGATCAATGAAGATAAGAAAAAGCTAAAGGTCATGGTAAAGATCTTTGGAAGAAAAAACTTACTCGAGCTTAGCTACATGCAAGTTGAGAAAGAAATTTAGGATGCATATTAACCGTAGAAGTGAGGAAAGCGATTTTAAAGCTTCCCGCAAGTACTCACGCTTGACTACATAAATTAAACACAAATGGCTAAAGAAGTAGCAGCGTTGATCAAATTACAGGTCAAAGGCGGCGCAGCCAATCCAGCCCCTCCAATCGGGCCGGCTCTTGGTGCCAAAGGTGTAAATATCATGGAGTTCTGTAAGCAGTTCAACGCGCGTACACAGGATCGTCCAGGAAAAATTACACCCGTCGTTATCACCGTTTACGGGGATAAATCCTTTGAATTTGTATTAAAAACCTCACCGGCGGCAGTACAGATCGTCGAACACACAAAAATCAAGAAGGGCTCTTCTGAATCAAACAAGTTGAAAGTTGGTTCCATTTCATGGGATCAAATTCGATTGATTGCAGAAGATAAACTTGCTGATTTAAATTGTTTCACTGTCGATGCAGCCATGTCTATGGTCGCAGGAACTGCACGAAGCATGGGGGTAACAGTAAAAGGTGGTGAAGCACCGAAAACCAAATAATCGCGAAAGAAATGGGAAGAGTATCTAAGAAAAGAAAAGAGATCTTGGCCAAATTTGATTTGGCGAATCCATACACTCTTGCAGATGCATGCAATTTGGTTAAGGAGATTTCAACCACGCGTTTTGATGCCTCAGTGGATATCTGCGTGCGTTTGGGTGTAGACCCGCGTAAAGCAAATCAAATGGTGAGAGGAACTGTTGCATTACCGCACGGAACTGGAAAGGATGTTAAAGTACTTGTACTTTGTACACCTGACAAAGAAGCCGAAGCGAAAGCATCAGGAGCTGACCACGTAGGTTTGGATGATTATATCGATAAGATTAAAGGTGGTTGGACCGATATCGACGTAATTATTACTATGCCTTCTGTGATGGGTAAGGTAGGAGCACTAGGTCGTATTTTAGGACCACGTGGTTTAATGCCAAATCCAAAAACTGGAACGGTAACAATGGACGTTGGTAAAGCTGTAGAAGAAGTGAAAGCCGGTAAAATTGACTTTAAAGTCGACAAATACGGAATCATCCATTCTTCAGTAGGTAAAGTTAGCTTCGATGGAGTGAAGATTCGTGAGAATGCTCAAGAATTAATCATGACTTTGATGAAACTGAAGCCATCTGCTGCGAAAGGTACCTACATCAAGAGTATTTATTTAAGCTCAACGATGAGTCCTGGAATTCCAATTGATGCCAAGTCTGTAGTTGCTTAACACTTAGGAAAATGACAAAAGAAGAAAAAGCACAGTACATTGATGAACTTGCTACAGAATTAACTGCAGCAAGCATCTTCTATCTAGCAGACACAGCGGAATTGACAGTTGATGTAATCAATAGTTTACGCAGAAAGTGTTACCAGTCGAATATCCGAATTCGCGTTGTAAAAAACACCTTGCTTTCAAAAGCAATGGATCGCGTTGAGGGGAAAGACTTCGGAAACTTGAGAGAAACGCTCGCAGGAGCAACTTCAATCATGTTCAGTGAGGTAGGTAATGCTCCGGCCAAACTAATTGAAGAATTTCGAAAGAAAAATGCGAAACCGATTTTAAAAGGCGCGTATATCGACGAAGCAGTGTTTATTGGGGATAACCAATTGGCAACACTCGTTTCATTGAAAAGCCGCGAAGAACTTATCGGCGATATCATTGGATTACTTCAAAGTCCTGCCAAAAACGTTGTCTCTGGACTTACAGGTGCGGGCAGCAAAATTGCTGGCATCTTGAAAACGCTCGAACAACGAGCATAATTATTAATTATTTATAGAACCTTTTTTAATTTAAATAAAATGGCTGATTTAAAGCAAATTGCGGAAACGCTTGTAAACCTTACTGTTAAGGAAGTAAATGAACTAGCAACTATCCTTAAGGATGAGTATGGAATCGAACCAGCTGCTGCTGCGCCAGTAATGATGGCTGCTGCAGGTGGGGCTGCTGAAGCTGCTGAAGAGAAAACAGAATTTGATGTGATCTTGAAAGCTGGCGGACCAAACAAACTTGCTGTTGTTAAACTTGTTAAAGAGTTGACAGGAAATGGTTTGAAAGAGTCTAAAGACCTAGTTGATGCTGCACCTTCTGCATTGAAAGAAGGCGTATCAAAAGACGAAGCTGAAGGGCTTAAGAAGTCTCTTGAAGAGGCTGGAGCTGAAGTTGAGATTAAGTAATTATTCTTCTTCATATACAGGAAGGCGTCCGTCATTTGACGGATGCCTATTCCTGTTTTAATGCATTACGCATATTTTTGACCATATACATAACAAAAAACGTTTGGCCTTGGCAACATCAATAAATAACTCGACGAGAATCAATTTTGCATCGAGCAAAAGTCAGTTTGACTATCCAGATTTCTTGGATATCCAACTGAAATCTTTTCAGGAATTCTTTCAATTGGAAACCACCCCTGAAAATCGCGAAAGTGAGGGTCTGTTCAAAGTTTTCGCGGAGAACTTCCCGATTACAGATACCAGAAATCAATTCGTATTGGAATTTTTGGATTATTTCATCGATCCACCAAGATATACTATCGAAGAGTGTATTGAAAGAGGTCTAACCTACAGCGTGCCGCTCAAAGCAAAGCTGAAATTATACTGTACAGATCCTGAACATGAGGACTTTGAAACAATCGTTCAAGATGTGTACTTAGGAACTATTCCTTACATGACCCCTAAAGGATCATTCGTGGTGAATGGTGCTGAACGCGTTATCGTGTCTCAGCTTCACCGTTCTCCAGGTGTGTTCTTCGGTCAAAGCCGTCACGCAAATGGTACAAAATTGTATTCTGCACGTGTGATTCCTTTTAAAGGATCTTGGATCGAATTTGCAACAGACATCAATAATGTCATGTATGCTTACATCGACCGTAAGAAAAAATTGCCTGTAACAACTCTTTTCCGAGCAATCGGGTATGAGAGTGATAAAGATATTCTTGAAATCTTTGGACTTGCTGATGAAGTGAAAGCGACAAAAGCAAATCTTAAGAAAATGATAAATCGCAAACTTGCTGCGAGGGTCTTAAAATCATGGATCGAAGATTTCGGTGATGAGGATACCGGCGAAGTTGTATCTATCGAAAGAAATGAAGTGCTACTCGATCGCGAAACTGTTTTGCTTGAAGAGCACATCGATATGATTGTTGATTCAGGAGTGAAAAATGTAATCTTCCACAAAGAAGATGTTAACACCGCTGATTTTACCATCATTTACAATACCCTACAAAAAGATACGTCAAACTCTGAAAAAGAGGCCGTTGAACATATTTACCGCCAATTACGTAACGCTGAGCCACCTGATTATGAGACGGCTAAGGGAGTATTTGAGAAGTTGTTCTTCTCTGATACACGTTACGATCTTGGTGAAGTAGGTCGATTCCGTTTGAATAAGAAACTTGGTCTCGAAGAGGCTGACTCTGCACGCGTATTGACAAAAACAGATATCATTTCTATCATCAAGTATTTGATCCAATTGATCAACTCAAAAGCGGATGTGGATGATATCGATCACTTGTCAAACCGCCGTGTTCGTACGGTTGGTGAACAATTGTATGCACAGTTTGGTGTAGGTCTTGCTCGTATGGCTAGAACAATTCGTGAGCGTATGAATGTGCGCGACAACGAGGTGTTTACGCCAATTGACTTGATCAACGCGAAAACACTTTCATCTGTGATCAACTCGTTCTTCGGAACGAATCAGTTGTCTCAGTTCATGGACCAAACAAACCCACTTTCGGAAGTCACGCACAAGCGTCGCCTTTCGGCACTAGGACC
>CAMBMC010000233.1 GCA_945868555.1 Chitinophaga pinensis
AATGCCTTGCTCAGTGCCCAGGAAACAATTCATCTAAAAAAGCACATTCATTATATTGGGATTGAAGCATTTCCAGTACCGACTGAAATGGCGCTTTCCATGAACTATGAAAAGTATGTCACTACAGATCTTGAAGCTGTATTTTCGGCCTTGCATTTGACTGAATGGGGCAGTGCGCAGCACATCTCACCCTTGTTCACGTTCGAAAAGATTCATCAAAAAATCGAAGATTATTCGCCCAAGTTGACATCTGTTGACCTTGTCTATTTTGATGCTTTTGGTCCACGAGCTCAAGCCGATATGTGGGACTTAAATGTCCTAACGAAAATGGCGGACATCCTTGTTCCAGGTGGATTGTTTGTTACTTACTGCGCCAAAGGTCAGTTAAAACGTGACTTAAAATCTTTGGGATTCACGGTAGAACCACTGCCTGGTCCTCTAGGAAAACGCGAGATGACGAGGGCTTGGAAGAATAAATGATTACAGCAATGTGCATTTCATGATGCCATCACGATCAATCTCTGTCAATTTTACCTTGTGGAATGAATTGGCCATTTCTGCAGCGTAAGGGTATTTTACTTTGACATAGTTTTCGGTAAAGCCATACATCACACCTTCATCTTCTTCATGTTCGAACAACACGGTCCGTTCTGTACCAATATTTTGCTCGTAAAAGCCTCTTTTTTTCTTATCGGAAAGGATGTGAAGCATTTTACTGCGCTCACGTCGAACAGCCATAGGAACAGGATTGCCAAGTTTAACTGCTGTGGTATTCGCACGCTCGGAATACGTAAAGACATGAAGGTAGGAGATGTCCAAATCTTTCAAAAAATTTATGGTATCCATAAATTCCTGGTCCGTTTCTCCTGGAAATCCAACGATGACATCCACACCAATACAGGCATCAGCACGCAATGATTTAATACTTTTGACACGCTCTACATAAAGGGAACGCTCGTATTTTCTGCGCATGGCTTTCAACAAGCGGTCATTTCCAGATTGCAGTGGAACGTGAAAATGAGGAGCAAAGCGCTGGGCATCATTCAAACAGAACGAAATGATTTCATTGCTTAATAAATTGGGTTCAATGGAGGAGATGCGGAAGCGGTCGATTCCTTCGACTTGATCTAAGCCTTGAATGAGTTGAAAGAAATTCTCGTCGCCACCTTGACCAAAATCACCAATGTTTACGCCAGTAAGGACCACTTCTTTGATGTCGGTTTTTGCTATTTTTTCAGCCTCGAGAATCGTTTCAGCAATGTTCGCATTTCGGCTTTTTCCGCGCGCTAAAGGTATAGTGCAAAAGGTGCAAAAGTAATCGCAGCCATCTTGTACTTTCAGGAAGCTTCGTGTTCGATCGCCAAAAGAATAGGAAGGAATGAACTCCGTAGTTTCTTTGATTAAGGTGAAATTTAAAATTGCTGTTTCTTGCTTAATCTGCAGGGCATCGATGTGTTCAATCAAATTGAATTTTTCATTGGCACCAAGAACGATGTCAACACCAGGGATTTTACCAATTTCTTCAGGTTTCAATTGCGCATAGCATCCAATGATGGCGACAAAGGCCTCTGGATTAATTTTCATCGCGCGTTTCACCAGTTGGCGACACTTTTTATCTGCATTCTCAGTCACCGAGCAGGTGTTAATGATATAGATATCGGGTGTTTCTTCGAAGTCAACTTTCGCAAATCCTGCATCGTCGAAAAGACGGGAAATGGTGGATGTCTCTGAAAAATTCAGCTTGCACCCTAAGGTATAAAACGCGACTTTCTTGTACTGATTCATGCACTGCAAATGTAAGTAGATTCGAGCGCATCGCGAAATGAAAGGTCAATTCAAGGGATAAAAAACTATTTTTGCGTATGATGAAAGAATTCAGTTTTCAATACACCATGCTCAATTCATATAGAGAATTGGGGGCAGAGGATCTCATTCTCGTGGAACGGGCATTCAATGCGTGCAGCAAGGCTTATGCGCCTTACAGCAAGTTTCATGTTGGCGCTTCGGTACTGCTTGCGAATGGTGAAATCGTGGAGGGAAACAACCAAGAGAATATTGCCTATCCTTCAGGCCTGTGCGCTGAAAGGGTTGCACTTTTTTGGGTTGGGGCTAATTTTCCAGACACAAAAGTCCTCACTTTAGCCATTGTGGCTAAAGGGGATTTACTGCCTGTAGATCAAATCCTTTCGCCGTGTGGTGGATGCAGACAGGTGATGCTTGAAACGGAGTTGCGTCAAGATGTGCCTTACCGGATCATTATCGTTTCGCAAAATAACCGAACAATGATTTTTAATTCGGCAAAAGACTTATTGCCATTCTCTTTTGGTTCAATGTAATATGTGAAATGATGAAGTGGATCAGTACATGGTGGTTCTGGTGTGGACTAAGCTTCTTGTTGTATGTCAACACCTTAAAACATGATTATACAATTGATGATTTGATTGTTGTCACGTCAAACAAACTGACGCAACAAGGGGTCAGCGCCATACCTGAAATCTTTAGCCACAGTTACATGTTTGGCTACAATGGCCGCGAGGATGAGTCATACCGACCATTGACCTTGACAACATTTGCGATTGAGAAAAGCATGTTCAATGCCAACTCTAGTGCGTCACATTTCATTCAAGTCCTCTTGTATGCATTGACCATTTTAGTGCTCTTTCGCTATTTAGTGCGTTTGATGGGGGAGGACCGTTTGACTTTGGTCGCGCTAATAACCCTCTTGTTCGCAGTGCATCCCTTGCACACAGAAGTCGTCGCTAACGTGAAAAGCCGGGATGAATTGATGTGCGCCTTGTTTCTGTTTTTGTCGCTGAACCTATTTGCACGGAGTATTGACACCGGAAGTAAGCGCGATGTTTGGATTTCGATGTTTGTATTTTTCTTAGCAACGCTTTCTAAGGAAACTGCCGTGATGGGAGTGGTACTATTTCCTGCAACGTATTACCTCAAACGTCACGATGGATTCATTTCCTTGGTGAAAAACTCTTACTTATTCAGCATTCCTTTCTTGGTGTATTTCCTGATTCGTTCTGCAGTGCTTTCCGATGTGCTGATCAGCGATCCAATTGATCCGGTGGCAAACTCTCTGGCCTTGTCTTCTTCGTTTTCAGAACAATTGAGTACCAATTTTTCCATTTTCGCCAAATACATTCAATTGATTTTGGCGCCAATATCCTTGAGTTGGGATTACTCCATCGCTGTTTTTCAACCTGTTTCTTTTGCTAATCCAGCAGCTATTGCCGGTTTGGCTTTGGCTATAGGACTAGTAACCCTCACGGCAATTGGATTGTTTAAACGTTCCTTCTTTGGTTTTGCCGGAATTGTCTTCGTATCCACCTTTGTTTTAACCTCAAATTTTTTCTTTCTGATCAACTGTCCCTTGGGTGAGCGATTTATGTTTATTCCACTTTTAGGAATCATCATGATTGTCTTATTGCTCGGGGAGCGAATTCCATTTTTGACTGGTCGGAATCATGTTTTTCTGTTTAGCGGTATTGCGCTCGTTCTGGGTGTTCGAACCATCGCGAGAAACATGGATTGGAAAGACAACATTTCAATTTATACAGCAGGAGTGAGGTCTTGTCCCAATAGCGTGAAAACGCGTTTTAATTTGGGAACAGCATACATTCAGTTGGGAAATGCATCGACATCGGCTCAAGAGAAACAAAACTATTATTCCACAGCGGTTAACGAATTGAAGGCGGCACAGGAGATTTACGCGCCTTACGTCAATATCTATGAGAATTTAGGGTTTGTTTACGCAGAATTGGCAAAAATTAGTTCGACAACAAAAGACTCTTTGGCCTATTTTCACAAAGGGAAAGAATCTCTAGAATATGCCATTTTCAAGTTGAATCTAAACAAAGCATCCTTGTTTCAAAATCAGTTTGCCGTTTTGGATCAATTGATTCAGATGACCGATGATCAGAATGAGAAAAATGCACTGATCGATGACATGATCAATACAGTTCAAAAAATAAAAAAACCATCGTCAGAAGAGTTGAAACGTGAAATACACTTTTTAATTCAATGTGGGCGAGCAGACGAAATACGCGTCCCAGCCAATGTGATGGCGAAAAAATTTCCTAAAGATGCAGCGTATCTCATGCTGATCTCCGAACAATTTTTCAAGGAGGGTAAATTGGACTTGAGTCTCGACCTGATGAAGGCGTATTGCAAAGGAAATCCATCTGATTTGAATGCACAATCCAATTTGGGTATGCTGCTCGAAATGTTGGGTAAGGAAAATGAAGCATTGCTGCTCTATGAAAAAATTCTAAAAGCCAACCCAAATCAAGCCCACACGAAAGAATTGTACGAAAAATTGAAGGGAAGAATGAAATAGTGTGTCATTTTGACACTAAGTTTTATTTCGATTGATTTTCACGAGTGGGATTGAAAGAGAATTTCTATATTTGCTCGATTATTTTTATCAAGTGTAAGATGGCAGTAAAAACTGTAGCTAAACCTTCTAAGACAACGAAGAAGTCTGCATTGGCAGCGAATTCCAAATTTTCAAAAGAGACCTATATCAAATGGTATAAGGACATGCTCCTGATCAGAAAGTTTGAGGAGAAAACGGGTCAGTTGTACATTCAGCAAAAATTTGGTGGCTT
>CAMBMC010000234.1 GCA_945868555.1 Chitinophaga pinensis
CTGAACTCTATGATTCTACAAAAACTGCCGCACAGCAGATTCCTAGTAAAAATCGTTTCACCTTTAAAGGTGAATATCAATCTTCGGTAACATCGGATATTCCATTGAATACATTGAATGTTCCTCAAGGTGCCGTAACTGTTACCGCCGGAGGAATAAAGCTGACAGAAGGCGTTGATTATACCGTTGATTATAACCTTGGAAGAGTAAAAATCCTAAACAGTGGGATTCTTGAATCCAATACACCCATCAAAATTTCCATTGAAAGCAATTCTGTCTTTGGCTTCCAAGCCAGGTCGATGATCGGGATGCACTACAACTACCGATTTAACGAAAATTTCAACATTGGAGGAACCTGGATGCGGATGATGGAACGTCCGGTAACTCAAAAAGTGGATATTGGAAGTGAACCATTCAAAAACAACATCATAGGAATCGATTTGGCCGTGAAAACAGAACTGCCATTTTTAACCAAAATGATTGACCTTCTGCCTGTCATTTCAACCACGCAGAAATCTACGCTTTCTTTTTCCGGTGAGTTTGCACACCTTATTCCTGGTCAGCCAAGGGCCATCAACAAAGACGGAACTTCTTACATTGATGATTTCGAGGGATCGCAAAGTGCCATTGACTTAAGGGCATCAACCGCATGGAGACTCGCCTCAACACCTCAAGGGCAACCCGATCTATTCCCGGAAGGACAAAATAAAAATCTTTCTGCTGGGTACAAGCGTGCGCATACATCGTGGTACCTCATCGATCCATTGTTCTACCAAAACAATTCATTGACACCACAGCACATCAAAGACAATCCGGCCATGTTGTCGGATAGTCGTATGCGCCTAGTCAATCAACGAGATATCTTCCCGAACCTGCAGCAACAGTATGGTTCAATTACCAACATCCCAATCCTCGAACTTGCCTATTACCCGAAAGAGCGCGGGATGTACAACTACGATACAACCAATGCCATTTTGCCAGATGGCACCTTCTCTAACCCAGAAAACCGTTGGGGTGGAATCATGCGTTCCTTGTCGACAAATGACTTCGAATTGACCAATGTAGAGTTCATCCAATTCTGGGTGCTCGACCCGTACAATGAAGATGCTGATCCCGATCAAAATCATTCAGGTGGTGATCTTTACTTTAACCTTGGTAATATATCAGAAGATGTCCTAGCAGATTCACGCAAAAGCTTTGAAAATGGTTTGCCACCAACTGGGGTTTCAGTGAACGACAACATCGACACAACTGCTTGGGCGCGTGTATCAACACAGCAGGTCGTTGTCAATGCCTTTGATACCGATCCGACAAGCCGCTTGAACCAAGACATTGGAATGGATGGATGGAACAATGCACAAGAGCGTATAGCATTTCAGAACTATGTTTCGTGGGTGCAAAACAATCCAAATTTAGACCCTGCCACGAAGTCACGCATGATCAATGACCCTTCGGGTGATGATTACAATTTCTACCGCGACGACAACTACGACGCAGATACACTAAACATCCTAAAACGGTACAAAAAATACAACGGTATGGAGGGCAATTCGCCTACAACCGAAATGTCTGATACTGCCAATGTAGATGGCTATCCAACGCAAGGCACCAACATGCCCGACTTGGAGGACATTAACCAGGACAACAACCTCGCAGAGTCGGAGAGCTATTTCCAATACCGCGTCAGTATGCGTCAAAACGACATGGCTGTTGGAAAAAATTACATCACCAATGTTCAAGTTTATCAAAATGGAACGAAAGAAGAACGCTGGTACCAGTTCAAAATTCCTATTCGCGACTTCGAACGCAAAGTAAACGGAATTACCGATTTCCGTTCGATTCGCTTTATGCGCATGTTCTTGAAAGACTTCGATGAAGAAGTAGTGCTTCGCTTCGCACGACTAGAATTGATTCGTGGTGAATGGAGAAGATATTTAGAAGACTTAACTACTCCAGGAGAAAGTGTACAAGTCGATCCGAATCTTACATCATTCAATATCGGAGCGGTGAACGTGGAAGAAAACGATCAACGCAGTCCTATTAAATATGAAATTCCTCCGGGAATTCAACGCGAAATTGACCCTTCTCAAACGTACCAACGCCAACTCAACGAACAGTCTCTTGTTCTAGATATTTGTAACCTTCAAGATGGAGATGCACGCGCCGCTTACCGCAATGTGCAATTTGATGTGCGCACCTACAAAAAGTTGAAAATGTTTGTGCATGCTGAAGAAGTAAAAACTTCCTTGCCATTGAACGATAAGGATTTGACCGTTTTTGTGCGTTTGGGTACTGACTTTAGCGACAATTATTACGAATACGAAATCCCACTCTATAAAACACAGTGGGGCGCTACCCTTCCTGAAGACATTTGGCCTTCGTTGAACGATATTGAAATTGTTTTCGATGACCTTTTGAATCTCAAAAAGAAAAGAAATAACCTCATCGATGCTGGCAATACTTCTGTTTCGTACGTCATCGAATATTCCGACTTCATTTCAGGATCCACGACTCAACGCATTAAAGTAAAGGGGAACCCTAACCTTCAAGGCCTCCGAACAATCATGGTGGGGGTGCGAAACCCATCAAAATCATCCAATGTATTTTCTACAGACAATGGCGAGGCAGAATGTGCGATCATTTGGATCAATGAGCTGCGCTTGACAGACTTCGTCAGCGAAGGAGGTTCGGCCGCTGTAGCTCAAATGCAACTTCAAATGGCTGACTTTGCCAATGTATCCATGTCGGGGAATTATTCCGGAATCAACTGGGGAAGTGTCGAAAGCCGCGTACAAGAACGTCAGCGAAACGAGCGAATGGGCTTGGATATGAATGCCAATGTACAACTCGGACAATTCTTCGGTCGAAAAGCACGCGTGTCTTTGCCTTTCTTCTTTGGGTACTCTGTTGGTGTGATCAATCCTGAATATGACCCATTCAACCCAGATATTAAACTTTCCGCCTACGATTTAGCCGAACGACGTGAACGCGCAAAACTAGGACAAGACTTCACGGAAAGAAAGTCTTACAATTTCACCAATGTGCGCAAGGAAATGAAAGCGGGCGCGAAACCACAGTTCTGGAGAATTTCCAACTGGTCAACATCGTACGCCTTCTCAGAAAATTTACACCGAGACTTCAACACCAATTACGACCGAACAAAAACCTGGAATACGGGATTGAACTACAACTATTCATTTACCGCCAAACCACTCGAACCATTCAAGAAATTGCCGTTCGTTCAAAAATCGAAATGGCTATCATTAATAAAAGACTTTAATCTATACCTCACGCCAAAAAACATTTCGTTCAGCAACGACCTTTTACGCACCTACAATGAGCGACAGGTAAGGAACAACATGGTTCCCGACTACCAATTCGCACCCGTATATGTGAAGCGTTTCAATTGGAACAGAACCTATGCGCTAGGGTATGATATCACTAAAAACCTTAAGGTTACTTTCAACGCTGCCAACAGAGCTATCTTTGAAGAGGGCAATGATCGCGTGGATAAAAAGGCAGATCCTCTTGCCTATCAGGCATTCCGAGATACCATCCGCTCTCAGATGAACACATTTGGAAAAACGATGGATTATTCACACAACTATTCCATCAACTATACCCTTCCTTTAGACAAATTCCCTGCGACCGATTGGATGAGTGCCAGCTTTAAATATTCGGGCACCTACAACTGGCAACGGGCACCACTCGGACAAAGTGATTTTGGGAACATCATCCAAAACAACCGAAGCATCAATATGACGGGACAGTTGAATTTCATGAACCTTTACAACAAAGTTCCCTATTTGAAAAAAGTGCTACAAGATGGCAAAGGTGGCCGAGGCACTGCAACTTCCAAAGAAGTTGGTGGAAGAAATACCGGAGCTGATGGTGGCACCAAAGGTCAGTCGGATAAAACTACAGATAAAGATAAAGAACCCGAAAAGGACGAGTCAGAAATGACCGAAAAGGAAAAAGCAAAAGCAAAACGAAAGAAAGAACGCGAAGACAAAAGAAAAGAACAAGAGAAAAAACGTGGCGGAAAGGTTCACCCAGTAGCCGGTTTCTTTGCCCGCGCATTGATGACGGTTCGTAATGTATCCGCAACGTATGCACTCAACGATGGAACATTGCTTCCTGGCTACAACCAAGAAACTAGAATACTTGGCTTTAACCCTTCGTTTAACGCGCCGCTAGGTGGATTTGTGTTCGGACAGCAACGCTATGACATTTGGGGAAGAGAAACTGGGTACAATATCGCGCAGACAGCCGCGAATAACGGTTGGTTGGTGCAAAACCAGGATTTGAACAAGCAATATACAATGACGCACTCAAAAAACTTGACAATGCGTGCATCACTTGAGCCTCTAAAGGACCTGACAATCGAACTTTCACTGAACCGTACTTTCGGGAACAATTCAAATGAATTCTTCCGTTGGAACGAATCGACCCAACAGTACGAAGGTCAAAGCCGCGTTGAAACTGGAACGCTCACCTATTCTACCATCGGGATTGGTTCCGCATTTGCTTTAATCGGTAAGGAATATTCGTCCTCCGTGTTTGATAACCTCTTGACCAATAGGCCATTGG
>CAMBMC010000235.1 GCA_945868555.1 Chitinophaga pinensis
CGACCCGCTCTTTGCTGTGTGCAACGAGTACACCATGGAAATTGTCAATCGCTGGGGCAATTCAGTGTTCTCACTGACAAATGGCTCTGCGGCATTCAAAGGCGATGATGCCGGAGGAAAGGCACTGTTGCCTGGGGTTTATTTCTATGTGTTTAAATGCGAAGAGGGCATGAAACAAGGAAATATTACCGTAGTACGCTAAAGAACAAGAAAATTTTATCTCGGAAAACCATTGTCATGCGGCGATGGTTTTCTGCTTTTTCCTACCTTCACCCACTAAATTTTTTTCATGAAGAAGTTATTCATTTCTCTGTTGGCATTTTTTTGCATCGCGTCGAGCTTCGCTCAAACGGCATTAACTCCAGAAATTTTATGGTCGATGCGCCGCATTTCGGGTGGGACGGTTTCACCAGATGGTACAATGGTCTTGTATGGCCAACGTACATTCAATATGGATGAGAATAAAGGAAACACGGATTTATTTATCTTTGATGTGAAAACAGGTGTTTCACGACAAGTGACCAACACCCCAGTTTCTGAAATGGAAGCACAATGGGGGAAAAACAACATTGTTTGGTTCATGTCAAATGGTGATGATGGGCTTCAAATCCGAAAAATAAATGCAGATGGAACGAACATCCGCACGGTATCAAGGTTCAAGTCGATTGAATTGGAGGGTTTTCGTCTTTCTCCCGATGAAACCTACGCCATGACCATTGAAGCCATTGAGGTGCGTGGTGATGTGACATCAAAATATTCTGACTTACCAAAGGCCAATGCACGCATCGAGAATGACTTGATGTACCGCCATTGGGATCATTATGACGATTACAAGCGCCGTCATCTTTTTCTTCATCAAATCATGAATGAAAATGGCTTGCCTGTGATGTATCAAAAGGCGATTGACATTCAACGTAATGAGGTATTTGATGGCGTACTTCCTCCATTTGGTGGTACGGACCAGTTTTGTTTTAGCGCGGATTCTAAAAAGATCATTTACACGTCAAAAAAACTTCAAGGCAAGGCATTCGCTTTGAGCACCAACAGCGATTTGTACGAATATACCATTTCGACGCAAACAACCATCAACCTTACAGAATCAAACAAAGGCTATGACAACAATCCAGCTTATTCTCCCCAAGGTGATTTGGCTTGGTTGAGTATGGCCCGCAACGGATTCGAAGCCGATAAAAACAACTTAATGGTTCGCAAAGCAGACGGTTCAATTGGGAATTTAACGTCAAACATGGACATTACGGTGGGCAGTTTTTGCTGGCATCCCTCTGGGAAAATGATTTATTTCATTGCGCCGACGAAAGGGACGGAACATATTTTTGAAGTAGAAGTAGCGACCGGGAAAATTCGTCAGGTGACCACAGGACAATACGACTACATCAGTATGTCAATTTTCGGTGATTTAATTTATGCTGGACGACAATCCATGGTGGCTCCAACCGATCTTTATGCCGTTTCCATAAAAGCCAAGGATAAAGTCACGCAACTCACGAAGTCAAATGCAGACATACTCTCCACGATTGTTATGCCGAAGGTGCAGGAGAAATGGATCGAAACGACAGATGGAAAACAGATGTTGGTTTGGATGGTTTTGCCTCCGAATTTTGATCCTACAAAGAAATACCCAACACTTTTATATTGCCAAGGTGGACCTCAAAGTCAGGTGAGTCAGTTTTTTTCTTACCGATGGAATTTGGCCTTGATGGCTTCTCAGGGTTATGTTGTTGTGGCACCAAATCGTCGAGGACTTCCGGGTTTTGGTCAAGATTGGAACGATGCCATTTCAAAGGACTGGGGTGGGCAGGCGATGCGAGATTACTTGTCGGCGATTGATGCGGCAACGAAAGAAACCTATGTAGATAAAGATCGACTCGGAGCTGTGGGTGCTTCGTATGGCGGATATTCCGTGTATATGCTTGCGGGGATTCATCAAAATCGCTTTAAAACCTTTATTTCACACTGTGGCTTGTTCAACTTGGAGAGCTGGTATGGCACCACTGAGGAATTGTTTTTCGCGAATTGGGATCAAGGCGGGCCTTATTGGTTGGCAGAAAATAAAGCCAATTACGAGAAAAATAGCCCACATAAATATGTGGCCAACTGGAACACTCCGATGCTTGTGATCCACGGTGGAATGGACTTTCGAGTGCCTGAAAGTGAGGGGATTCAAGCATTTCAAGCCGCACAGTTAAAAGGCATTAAAAGTCGTTATTTATCCTTCCCGACAGAAGGCCATTGGGTGCAAAGTCCACAGAATGGATTGTTGTGGCAACGTGAGTTCTTCGAATGGCTTGCAGAGGACCTGCATCCTTAAAGCAGGCTTAATGCGCATTTCTGCATATTAATATTTACTTTTAACCTCTTAAAGCGTAAAAGAACTAACCACCATGTGGCGTAAAATAGCAAATTTCATTCTTCGGAATCGTTTCTTCATCCTAGGAGTCATTACTCTCCTTACAGTCTTTTTTGGGTATTACGCCATCACAGGGTTGAAACTTGAGAATAAGTACGGATTCGTTTTGCCTAAAACATCTTCTACAACGCAGAATTACATGTTGTTCAAAGAGCGCTTTGGAGAAGATGGTGGAACATTGGTCATTGCCATTCAGACGAAAAAATTATACACCGAAAAAAACTTCAGAAAATGGAAGGAACTCGGGGATTCAATTTTGCAATTCGACGGTGTACAATCGGTCATCTCTGAAGCGACACTTTTCACCATCAAAAACAACAAAGAGGAAAGTAGGTTTGATGTTCAAAAGGTATTTAGCGATACCACCTATCGCGAAAAGTCCATCGATTCCATAAAGCAAGAAATCAAACGAAATCCTGTTTATCAAAAGCTCTTGTACAATGATTCAACGCATGTGTCACTGATGATGGTGAGCGTTGATGAGCGCTACTTAAGTGACCAGAAAAAATCGAAAGTGGTCTTGGATATTGAAAAATTGGCCGAGTCGTATCAACCCTATTTTGGAAAGATGCACTATGCCGGTTTACCGCACTTGAGGGTCATTATTGGTAAGCGCATTCAAAGTGAGATGTACATTTTCATTGCACTATCCTTGAGTGTCACAGCTCTGTTGCTTTATATTTTCTTTCGATCGATTCGAGTGATTATCGTGTGTTTATCTGTGGTGACAATCGCGGTAATTTGGGCGATGGGTACGATGGGATTCTTAGGATTCCGTTTATCCATCTTGATGGCCTTGATTCCACCTTTGATGATTGTCATTGGTGTGCCAAACTGTACCTACCTCATGACCAAGTTCCATCAGGAAATCAAGGAGCATGGGAATAAAATGAAAGGACTTTCACGAGTGATTCAAAAGATTGGTACGGCGACGTTCTTGACAAACTTTACAACAGCTCTTGGTTTCTTGACCTTTGCCTTTACAAACTCTCAAAAACTCATGGAGTTTGGAATTTCGGCGTCCATTAATGTGATGATGGTCTTTGTCATCTCCTTGTGTATCCTCCCTATTTTCTTATCGTTCTCAAAAACACCAAAAGAACGCCATCTTAAACACTTGGACAGAAAGTTTGCTTCAGGTTTGATCCGTGGAATTTTACACCTCACACAGTACAAACGCAAATGGGTGTACGGAACGACTGTGTTGATTATTGTTGTAAGTATTTTTGGAATTCTGCGCGTTGAAGCAACAGGAAATGTCACCAGTGATTTACCGAAAAAAGACCCTATTCTCCTCGATTTAAAATTCATCGAAAAGAACTTCGGAGGATCAATTCCTTTTGAGGTAATGATTGATTACAAGGAGCAAGGTCGTTTGATGAAACGGTCAACGCTTGAGCGCATTGAACAAGTGCAACTCAATTATGCGAAAGACACCATGTTCTCCAAAAGTATTTCCATTGTTGATTTCATCAAAGTGGTCAACATGGCATATTATGGAAATGACCCGGATAAATATGAGCTCATTGCCAACCGCGATAGAAAACGCTTGAAGAAATACCTTGATAATTTTGAGGTGTCGAATGTAAATGGAGGTGCCTTGTCGGTGAAGGAATTGCTCGATACGACACATACGACTTTGCGCGTGCGTTGTCAAATGAAGGACATAGGTTCGTATGAAGTAGCGGATAAAGTTGATTTGATTCGAAGCCAAATAGATAGCATCATGAATCCTGACCGTCCGCAGATGGAGCGCTTGTATGCATTGGTAGTAAAAGGAAAAACGGGATACATCGATTCTTTGGTATATGGCTATTCGGGAGTGTACAACACCTTAACGGATGCTATCGCAAAAGGAAATTCTGACTTGCAGTTTAAGTTCCAAAGTGATCCCGAACACATTAAGGCCTATTATAAAAAACCAGAATTTAAGAAAAAGCTGCGGGCAGCGATTGATCAGGAGTATTTCGACATTACATTGACGGGCACATCTGTGGTGGCTTCAGAAGGAACGCGCTATTTGGTGAATAACCTCTTCTCCAGTTTGCTCTTCGCCATTGTCTCCATTTCCATTTTGATGGCAATACTTTTCCGTTCATGGCGAATGGTGATTGTAGCCATGGTGCCAAACCTTGTTCCCTTGATTGTGACG
>CAMBMC010000236.1 GCA_945868555.1 Chitinophaga pinensis
ACGAATCGAATACCTGAACCATGTCGGCTCCTGCTTCGATTTGTGCTTTCAGATAGCTGATTGTCACTTGTGTGATGCGCCCTAGCAACTCATGTGCCAATTCAGGATCGGTGTACAATAGTTTTCGGGATTCAGAGAACGTCTTTGACCCTCTTCCTTCGACCATATAACAAAAGATTGTCCAAGGTGCTCCTGCAAATCCGATCAGTGGAACACGACCATTGAGTTCCTTTTTGGTCAATTTGATGGCATCAAGCACATATCCCAAGCGATCGTATACATCGATGTTCGAATCAGCAAATATGAGCCCTTCACGGCTGCGGATTGTTTTTTCAAACCAAGGACCGCTCTTTTCTAGCATTTGGTATTCCAAGCCCATTGCTTCCGGAACCACCAAAATATCAGAAAAGATGATCGCTGCATCCACACCCAATAATTCCACAGGCTGAATAGTAACTTCAGCGGCAAATTCTGGCGTTTCCACCAATTCTTTAAATCCTGATAATTTAGCCCTCACAGCACGATACTCTGGCAAGATTCTTCCTGCCTGGCGCATTAACCATACGGGGTACCGTTCGATATTTTCTCCTCGCGCTGCACGGAGGATCAAGTCATTCTTCAATTCCATGTGGGTCAAAGATACAGATTCTTGAAAGATTTTTCGACTTTACCATTCAATCCCTTTTCTACCCTTTTGAATGATGTAATGGTTGGCTTGACTAAAATGTTTACAACCGAAGAACCCGCGATAGGCAGAAAGTGGCGATGGATGTGGTGCTTGAAGTATTAAATTGGCTTTCGGATTCAACATTTTCGCCTTTTCTTGTGCTTTACTTCCCCAGAGCATATAAACCACACCTTGACGTTCTTCGGATAACTTGGTAATTACGATATCTGTGAACTGTTCCCATCCTTTTCGGGCATGACTTTCGGGTTGACCTTCTCTCACCGTCAATGTTGTATTCAACAATAAAACGCCTTGATTTGCCCAAGGCATCAAACTGCCATTTTCGGGAAAAGGTTGTCCTAAATCACTTTCGATTTCTTTGAAAATATTGAGCAAACTCTTGGGGAATGGCCGTACATCTTCCTCCACAGAAAAACACAATCCATGCGCATGTCCTTTTGTTGGATAAGGATCCTGACCGAGGATGACGACATTCACTTGAGACAAAGGACACACGTCGAAAGCGCGAAAAATATACTCTGGACTTGGAAAAACACCTTGAGGACAAGCTGCATATTCGGATTGAACAAAGAGCATAAGGTCTTTAAAATAAGGTTTTTCAAACTCCTCACATAGTGCCTTATTCCAGCTTTTCTCTTGAATCAATTTCATACATCAAAAATAATATTTCTCATTCCTTCTGAAGCATCTATCTTTGTTGCATGAAACGAATGATACTTTTTGGTACACTTATCCTCGCTGCAGCATGCACGAATCCTTCAGCGCAAAATGATGCTCCTATGAATGATGACCTTCAAGCGACAGAAGATTTTGATACGAAAGTTCGTCGCCATGTTGAAGGACAGTTGACCATTCCTCGAAAGGAAAAGTACACCCTGACCATTCACCGCGAACAATTGGATGGGGATGGGAAATTGGATGGAGTCATTGCAGTAAATCGTTTGGAATTTGCTTTAGATGAAGCAAAAAATAGCGATAAAACTGCGAAACGTGCTGAAATTGGATTTATGGGATCGTACAATTATTTCTTTTACTACGATGGTGCGACCAACAAACTCTCAGCGCCAATCAAACTTCCATCGAGTCCTTATGCACCTTTGGTCGTTAACTTTGAAAACATCAGCTCCGAAGACTACAAAGACATCTTGATCGATTACCGCGTTTTGAGCGCGAGCTACAAAGACTTTTACACCATTTCGAATCGAGTTCCGCGAAGAATTTTCCAATGGAAAAACTACGACGGATTAGGAAAGAGTAGCTACGAGGCCTATGTTTTTGAATACGACAAAGGAACAATGGTTGACTCAAAAGACATCATTGTTCGTAAAGCCAACTTGCAACAGCCACCAGCCGACACGGATATTTACACATTTCAACCAGAGTTGACCTCAACCAATGAGATTGCTTACCGATTCTTCGTGCATCCAGCGCATGGGAAATATGTGACGATGAAGCAATAAAAAAAGGCTGCCTCGCGGTGAGACAGCCCTTCATGTTTGTTTGTTTTCAATTAAAAATTTCCGCGAAGCGTAAGAATGAAGTTACGTCCAGGCGCCGAAATGTTCGAAGCGAACACACGGTAGTTTTGGTCAAGGATGTTTTCACATGCCACTTGAAGTCCTAGGTTCTTGCAGAACTGGTAGCCAAGGCGCGCATTTACAGTAAACCAAGACGGCATTCCTGTAGGCAAAGCGTATGCTTCGTTATCCTCAGCTTCCAATCTATAGTCTTCAATGTGTTTCCAACCGCTATAGTTTGCAAAAAATTCTCCTCTGAATTTCTTCTCTGTGAATTGAATACCAAATTTCCCGAATACCGGTGGGATATGATCCAATGGTATGGCAGTTGATCCAGTGACGATACGTCCATAGGTATAGTTGAATGTCGCATAGAGAGAAACATGTGCATTCATTTGTCCATTCATGGCAAGTTCCAACCCGTAGAGATAAGCTTTGCTCGCATTCGTTGTTGCAACAACCTGACTAACAATACCTTCATAAAGAATCGAATCTTGTCCTTGGTAGGTGAAATTTTGTGTGGTCAAGGCATTGCGGTATAAGGTGTAATACCCTGTCGCTTGGAAGGTCAACCAATCTGAAAAACGGTTTGAAATCCCGACTTCACCATTGTAGGTATACTCTGGCTTCAAATCTGGATTTGGAACGTTGATATTTCCAGAAGTAGATTCAAACACTTTACTTAAGTCATCTACATTCGGCGCACGGAAGCCAGTTGATACCAAAGCAGTGATGCGACATGTTGAACTAGGCATGTAAATCAAACCAATATTTCCTGTCAAGGCCCCATTTTTTTGCTTGGCATCTTTGAACGGGAAGTTGAAAAACGTCGTGTCTGTAAATTTTGCGTTCAATCCAACATAAGAAAAACGCAATCCATCATTCAACACGAGACGATCATTGATTTCCCAAGTGTGCGTGATATACGCCGCAAGCGAACTCATTGTCGCGCCGCCTGAAGCATAACGGGTATCCAAAGCCGTTTCTTCGCCCGTCACAATGTCTTTCGTAAAGGCCGAAGAAGCAACACTATTGTACCATGCTTCAATGCCATAGCGTAACTCGTGCTTTCCCACTTCTTCCGCCAGATCTAGGTTGAATGTGAGGATATTCAAATCTTCGATGCGGTTGTTCTGACCATTCTGATTAAAACGGCGATCGATTCGGCTTTCTTGAATCTTTTGGTATCCCAATATGAAACGTGCACGATCGTAAATCTCATTTTTCTTTGTCAATTCGAGTGTATAAGATCCAAACAATCGTTGCTGTGGACCGTAATTCCATTCGCCAAATTTTGGAAGACTTCCAGAAACCTGCACCAAACGATCATAACGCGGAACAATTCCGGAAGTTGAATACTGGAAGTTCACTGTATGTTTCACAAATTGATTTTGTTGAAACAAGAATTTTTGAAGGATGTCATATTGCGTATAGCCAGACCCCACTTGAACATTGGTGTCTTTATTCACAAAAACTGAATCCTTTCCATCTGCGCGTTGCACATACCAAGGGCGAGCACCGAAATTTCCAACAGATGGGTCGCGATGCGCACCTTGACGCAAATCACCATAATTTGAATATGTAAAAGATGTCAAAGAACCGAAACGCTTACCTCCTACTGAAACATCTGCGTGTGCTTGGTATCCGGAGGCAGCAGTCATGTAACGCGCATAGGCACCTGAATTCACCTTGACTTTACCGTTGGTTGAAAGTAAGGGGTTTTTCGTTGTGAAAGACATCACACCACCCAAAGCGTCAGAGCCATAAACAACAGAACCAGGTCCATATACGATTTCAACTCGATCCATTATGGCATTATCAAGAGTAATCACATTTTGAAGGTGACCGCCTCGGTAAATCGCATTGTTCATGCGAATTCCATCCATTACAATCAACACTTTATTTGTTTCGAATCCACGAATAATTGGACTACCACCGCCAAGCTGACTCTTTTGTACCATCACATTTCCAGAGTTCGCAAGAACATCTGCTGCAGAAGATTGGTTTATGTTCTGCAATTCGTTCGAACGAATGACTTGTACCTTTTGGGCAACATCTTTGCGCTTTTCCTCAAATTTGCTCGCCGAAGCGATGACCTCATCAAATGATTGTGAATTGATGGTTAAATAGACCTTAAAGTCTGTTGATGCTAAATTTAAATTGGCATAAGGCAATACGGCGGGGTTATAGTTTGGATGTGTGAATCCAATTTTATCGCTTCCCGAAAAGCTAATGGTAACTTTTCCTTCAGCATCTGTGATACCTAAGAGTTTGTTCGTTGATTGAGAAATGACACTTACCCCCATTATCGGTTGCAGTGTTTGTTGGTCGAAAACTTCAACCGTTTGAGCCTGTGCAGACAACA
>CAMBMC010000237.1 GCA_945868555.1 Chitinophaga pinensis
ATCGGGACCACATCGGGAATGACCGGCATTGGTGGGTCATAATACACAGAAACCGTGACAGAATCCATATAGACACAGCTATTCAATGAAGTCGTCTCCACAAAATACTCCGTGGTAACTGTTGGCGTAGCAATGGGAGTTGAAGAAGTTACAGAAGACAATCCTACACTTGGCGACCATAAAAATGTTCCATTTCCAACTACTGAGAGGTTTGCACTTCCACCGATACAAATCGAGGTATCCTCAGACACCAAGGGATCATCTTGATACACAGGCAAGGTCACCTGAAGCGTATCTGTTCCACAGCTATCGGACACTACAACTGTAAAAACAGTCGTTTGGTAAATTGTCGCAACAGGTGTTGAGCTCGACGCATTGTTCAATAAATTCGCTGGTGTCCATGCATATTGCGATCCGCCAAAGGCCTCGATCAACGTAGGAACCCCAGGACAAATCGGTCCAGCAGGCTGAGTAACGCCGCCTTGAAAATCTCCAATGTTTACAATGAATTCAACTGAATCCGGAGAATAACAGCCATTCGAATCGGCCACAACAAGCGTCACCGTGTATTCACCCGGACCATTATACAAGTGGATCGGATTGACCTCCGTCGAAGTGGTATTGTCCCCAAAATTCCAAAGAAATGAATTTCCATTGGCGCTATTGTTTGAGAACACCACAGGATCTGGCAGACAAATCAATGGATCTGGGTCGGAAACCACAGCCGTGATCGTATTCAACTCAAACTTATATGCCGCCAAGTTGCAATTCGAACTGTTGTTCGTGGGCGACCAAACCCCCGGCGTTGAAGTAAATCCATAATCATTCCCGCCACAAGCTCCACAAACCGCATGATAGATTCTACCGGACTTGTCAAAGCGGCTTGTTCCACCATCCACATGGTTTGATGAACTAGATAATCCACCCATATAGGTAGCATATTTCAACAGAGAAGCATCCTGCTCGAGTACCGCAATATAGAAATTACTCCCATTGGTCACTGTTTGAAAGGCATCCGCCGTCACTTGAAACCCATTGCTCGAGCTGAAGCTTGCCATAGAACTTTGATTCACGTTTCCGCCCCAACCTGAAAAATAAATTTCATAGCAATCAGACACCAAGAACGCTGTGGGAGAAATTTCCACGTTTCCAGTTCCAGCCCCAACCATTGTTGTCCATAAAATGGTATTCAATGTGGGATCGTATTTCCGGATAAACTGTCCTGAATTGGGCGTCCCGTATAACCCAGGTGTCATTGGCCAAGGAGACTCCGACTGACCAAAAACATAGGCATTGTTGTCCAAGTCGAGCTGCACAAAATACGTTTGATCGTATTCATTCAAGCCCATAAAGGTTCCAGAAATCACCGCGCCATTCGCAGGATTGAAACGTGCAACATAGCCATCTGCCAAACCGCCATTGTAGGATAAATCATTTCCAAGAGTCATAGGCAATTGTGCCGAACTTGTGCCACCTGCGGCATATATTTCACCGTTCGGTGCCACCTGAATGGAATATGCCGTTTCATTGCCACTTCCTCCAAAAAATGTACTCCACGTCATGGTGTTTAATGATGCCGGCATTTTAAAAATGACCCCATCCTGTGCGCCATTCAATGCTGCTTGAGTACCTAGCACCACAGGAAAATTCGATGATTGGGTTGTTGAAGCGATGTACACGTTGTTGTTGGCGTCCAAGATAATTTCACCTCGAAACTGATCGCCATAATTGTAATGTAAATTCAAGGTATTCAAGCCATCCGTTCCTGAACCTCCGACATAGGTTGAAGCAAGAAGTCCTGTTCCCGCTGCATTAAAACGAGCTATGTAAATGTCAGATCCTGTAAAGTTGATTGAGCTTTCAAATTCTGTTGGTCCACCGTTGAAGCTGTTGTCATACGGAGATGGCCCCATCGGAAAATTACTGGACGAAGTCACACCAAACACAAACAATTCGCCATTTGGCGCACAGACAATACTGTGCGGTGTTTCATTCCCAAGTCCACCGAGGTAAGTCGAATAAAGCAGTGCTGTACCCGTCGCATTGAATTTGGTCAATCCAACATCAATCTGGTATCCCGATTCTGTTCCAATGGCATAACTCGCATCAAAAGCACCCGTTGTAATGGGATAACCAGCACCGAAAACTATTCCACCCGCAAAGAGATTCCCCAAAGGATCTGGAGCCGCCGTAAAGCCCCAATTGTCTGCAGCTGAACCCGTAAAGGATGAGAACACCAAATAGGGATCGATTACCAAGGTTGCCGTTTCGTCATAGGACTCCGGGAGTGCATAGCGCACCACATTGCCATCTACAACAAATTTTATCTTTACGCTTTTGCGCTTTCCATCTTTCTCCGTCCATGCGATCGGTTTCGATTCGGAAATCTGCCCAAAACGGTGATGAATGAGCAATTCACCAGCATCCGAAAGTTCTACGCGATCTGCGCCGTCGATTTGAAAGGCTATGTTGTTAAAATCCGCGCCAGGAGAAACGCGGTACGAATATTTCAGTTTTTGATCACGTCCATCGACAATCAAGTCAATTCCTGAATACAAGGCCTTGTACTCGACCAGACCGACACTGTGAATTTGAGATTTCCAGGTACTTTGGTCATTGCCTAAAAAGTAATTCCGGTAAAAGGACGAAGAATCTGACTCCTCCATTTTCCCTGAAAAACTAGAATTTAAAAAGCGCGAGCGAATCACTTGAACGGGAAAACTTTCTGTTGAGGCAGTTTCTTCTTGTGAATGATTGTCGTGCGCATGTTCTGGCTGTTGAAACAAATGATAGCTGAAGCCATTGTTTTCCAACAACATTTCTCCTTGCTGAAGATCCACTTTATACCGGACCCTACCGTCCCACTGCCCTCGATTGGGGTGCATCCATACCTCCTGCGCGAAAGCAGAAAGACAGATGAAAAAGGACAATACGACAGTTAAAATCTTTGGCATGAACAATCGAAGTTAATACAATTCACACGTTCATTCAAAACCTATTCGGCCTTTAACATTTTAAGCCTCTGAGCGTGTCATTCATTAAACACAAAAAGTATCCTTAAGGTTGCCTAAATTGTTCATTAAATGTGAAATAATTTTTCAGTTAAACGGTTAAATTAACTTTAACTTTACGCTCATTTTTACACTATTGTACCCATGAGCGATGCCATACAACACGAGTGCGGAATAGCCTTACTTCGTTTGAAGAAGCCCCTCCAATATTACCTCGATACCTATGGTACGCCGTTTTATGGAATCAACAAGCTGCACCTCTTGATGGAAAAGCAGCACAACCGTGGACAAGATGGCGCTGGAATTGCGAACATCAAATTGGATATGGCCCCCGGTGAACGCTACATTTCGCGTTACCGTTCAATCGACAGCAAACCCATTCAAGACATCTTCGATTATGTGAATGCTCGTTTTCGGGAAATTGGTGAGGAAAATCCGGACCACCTGAAGGATGTAAATTACCTAAAAAAACACGCTGGATTTACGGGTGAATTGTTCTTGGGTCACCTCCGCTATGGCACATTCGGAAGAAATTCCATCGAAAGTTGTCACCCTTTTCTCCGTCAAAACAACTGGATCACACGAAATCTCGTGGTCGCAGGAAACTTCAATCTCACCAATGTAGACGAACTTTTCAGTGTCTTGATCGAAATTGGTCAGCATCCAAAAGAAAAGTCTGATACCGTTACGGTTTTGGAAAAAATTGGGCACTTCCTCGATGTGGAAAATGAAGAGCTTTACGCCAAATTGAAGCATGCAGATATCACGAATCAAGAAGTGTATAACTTGATTGCTGAACACATCGATATCGAAAAAATACTCAAAAAGGCATCAGAAGACTGGGACGGCGGCTATGCAATGGCTGGTCTCTTTGGTCATGGCGATGCCTTTGTGTTGCGCGATCCATCGGGTATTCGTCCTGCCTATTGGTACGAAGATGATGAGATCTGTGTAGTGACATCTGAACGTCCCGTGATTCAAACCGCCTTCAACATCAAAGATGAAGATGTGCAAGAACTCGCACCCGGACACGCACTGATTATTCGAAAAAATGGAGAGGTTACTCAAGTAGAAATCAACGAGCCCCTAGAACCGAAAAAATGTTCCTTCGAACGCATCTATTTCTCTCGCGGAAATGACCGTGAAATCTATGAAGAGCGCAAATTACTCGGTAAAAACATCGTTCCTCAAGTTCTGGAAGCGATTGATGGAGATTTGGACAACTCCGTTTTTTCATTCATCCCAAATACGGCCGAAGTTTCTTTTTACGGAATGATCAAAGGCTTGGAAGACCAACTCAACCACCGTAAATTTAAAGCCATACTTGCTGAAGGAAATACACTGACGGAAGAGCGTCTGAAGGAGATCCTTTACCAACGTGCGCGCATCGAAAAGATCGCCATTAAGGATGCAAAACTTCGAACCTTCATTACCCAAGATGATTCTCGCGATGATCTCGTGGCACACGTGTACGACATCACCTACGGCAGTGTCAAACGCGGAAAAGACACCCTTGTGGTTATCGATGATTCGATCGTTCGTGGAACAACCTT
>CAMBMC010000238.1 GCA_945868555.1 Chitinophaga pinensis
TGCATTTCTATGGTCCATCCGTAGGTTTTGTCACTCATTTTGAGTGAATTAAGTGCATCGGTACGGATGGCGCGGAATGGTCCTAAATCGCTGAATTTAGCGCCGTAAAAAATGTGAATCATTCGCGTAGCGAGCCAGTTACCGAATACTTGTTGTGGGGTCAATGAACCATGTTCGCGTTCACCTAAAACACGGGAGCCAAGCACAAAATCCATTTTTCCTTCAAGGATTGGATCAATCAAGAGGGACATTTCACTCGGATAATCAGAGAAATCTCCATCCATAAAAACCAAGAGGTCAGCACCGTCTTTTTGCGCATACTCAATTCCTTTTAAACAGGCCCAGCCATAGCCTTTTCTGGATTCGTCTAAAACGATAGCTCCAGCGTGTTTGGCTTCTTCAACGGTCTTGTCTGTCGAACCATTGTTGACAACAATGATTGTGGCATTGATTTCCAAAGGAATGGCATTCAAAACCTTGGCTATCGACGGTGCTTCGTTGTAAGCAGGAATGATGATAGCTACTTTCATCTTTTAGTTGTTGCTTTCATCGACAAAGGCTTTCGGATGGATAGTCCAGTCGTAGCTTGAATAGGATAGTTTTGGTGCGGCTGCTAGTGGAACGATGCCGTATTTTTTGTGTAGATCAATTATGCCAATGGTGCCATTGAAATCTTCAGCGTACCAAATGAAAAGTTCATCTACCGTCAAGGTATTGGTCAGCACAGAAAAACTTGAATTGCTTTTGAGAAATGCCCGTGTGGCTTGTTCAAGTTCTTGTTGAACAGTTTTTGGAGAATAAATACGAATAGGAGGGCAAGAGTTTGCACCACAATTTAAGGCGAAATGTACTTTTGGATTAAAGGATGTGCTCCGAATTTTCTGAATAACGCTTGTTTTCCCGGTAGATTTTCGACCTACTATTCCGAGCTCGATGTCGTTTAAGCTGAATGTTTCTCCGGCAATTTTTATCCAACGTGAATTGAAAAAACGATCCTTGTCGGCATAGTTGTCCAATCCTTTTTGAAGTTGAACTTGCACGGAAGAATTGTAGATATTTAGCCAGAAGGACAAATGCGCATCCTTGTCTGAAGTCAACTCAATGAGTGAATTCATCGAACAATGCTTCAATGAGTCCTGAAAGAAGGAGGTGTTTTCGTTCTGCTGAATGGAACGTAAATAGGCTTCCGAAAAATTACTCAGGTTCTTGGGCTCTTTGGTGTTCTGTTCAGAGCAAGAAAAGGACAAAAGTGCGACTAAAAAGAAATACCGCGAATGCATGGAAATGTTCCAAACCATCGAGGCAAACCTCTTTATTTCCACACACCCATTTTGTTGAATTTCTCGATCCGTTCGTTGATGCGCTGATCTTCGGCTTTGCCATCGAGTTCTTCAATGTACTTTTTAATGGCAACTTTAACCGTAGAAAATATTTTCTCATGGTTGCGGTGCGCTCCATTGATTGGCTCTTTGATGACGTCATCCACCAAGCCGTTCTTCAACATATCTTCAGAAGTCAGTTTCAAGGCATCGGCAGCGCGCTCTTTATAGTCCCAAGACCTCCAAAGAATGGAAGAACACGATTCAGGTGAAATCACGGAATACCACGTGTTTTCAAGCATTACCACTTTATCGCCAACGCCAATTCCTAAGGCTCCACCAGAAGCTCCTTCACCAATGATGATGCAGATTACAGGAACTTTCAAACGCATCATTTCGTAGATGTTGCGTGCAATCGCTTCACCTTGACCGCGCTCCTCAGCTTCCAAACCTGGGTATGCTCCCGGCGTGTCGATGAAGGTAACAATTGGCTTATTGAACTTCTCCGCCATTTTCATGAGACGAAGTGCTTTTCTATATCCTTCCGGATTTGGCATACCAAAGTTGCGGTATTGACGCATCTTGGTGTTGATTCCTTTTTGTTGACCAATGAACATCACAGATTGACCGTCGATCAATCCGAAACCACCAATCATCGCTTTGTCATCTTTGACACTGCGGTCTCCGTGAAGTTCTTGGAACGTATCGTCGGTGATGGCATTAATGTATGCGAGTGTATAAGGACGGTCTGGGTGACGCGACAATTGAACGCGTTGCCAAGGTGTGAGTCCCGAAAAAATTTCTTTCGTTTTTTCAGAAAGCTTCCCTTCCAATTCATTGATTTTATCGGACATGTCAACCTCAGTTGTAGCGCCGATTTCCTTTGTATGCTCGATTTGTTCCTCGAGCGCTTTCAATGGTTCTTCAAAATCCAGGTATACTGACATTTTTCTTCGATTTAAGCCGTCAAATGTACGAATTTTTGATCAGTTCTTCTACTTTTGCGCTATGATATTATTTCCTCCCGCAAAGATTAATCTCGGACTCAACGTTCTCCGCAAGCGGGAGGACGGCTATCACGACCTCGATACCTGTATGCTGCCGATACCTTTGTGCGATGTGCTCGAATTGCTTCCTTCAGAACAGTTTGAATACCACCAAACGGGATTGACAATTCCTGGATCTACCGACGACAATCTTTGTGTGAAAGCCTACAACATGTTGAAAGCGCATTACAATTTAGCTCCGGTTTACATGCATTTGCGCAAGGAAATCCCTATGGGTGCAGGACTTGGCGGTGGTTCAGCAGATGCAGCGTATGTCTTGAAAGGATTGAACAAGCTTTTCGAATTGAACCTTTCGAACTCAAAATTGGAAGAGTTTGCAGCACAACTTGGTAGTGATTGCTCTTTTTTTGTGAAGAATGAAGCGCAAATCGCTCGTGGACGTGGAGAGATTTTGTCACCCTGCGCACTCGATTTGAAAGGAATGTACTTGAAAATCATCAATCCTGGAATTCACGTTGGAACAAAAGAAGCGTATGCCGGCGTTTTGCCAAATGCTGACGGGGCTTCTGTTTCATCCCTGATTGAATCGCCCATTGAATTTTGGAAAGATCGGTTGAAGAATGACTTCGAAGGATCGGTATTTTCAGCACATCCCATCCTTCTGGATGTAAAAGAAAATCTCTACGATGAGGGAGCGATTTATGCCGCAATGTCGGGCAGTGGATCCACCATGTTTGGCATTTTCAAGGAAGAGCCAACATTGTCATTTCAGAACAATAGCACTTGGATGGAGCGGGTGTTGGAATTCTAATTAACGCTTCACAATCCTTTTCACGCTTCGATTTCCTACTTGGTCCTCAACCATCAGTACATACATTCCATCAGCATGACCACTCATGTCAATGTCTTTGTTTAAGGTAAACTGTTCGTCGATGAGAATGGTTTTTCCAAACAAGTCGCTCAGCACGAAGCGGAAGGTACTTGATGAACTTACCACATGAAAGAGTCCAGTGCTTGGATTAGGATACACATTCAAGTCGAAGTTTTTGATTGCCTCGTCTATACCAGCCGTACTTCCCGGCTTGACTTCCAAATGGGTAATTCCACCCAAATCCTGTCCGATGAATAAATCCAAGAAACCGTCGCTGTCGATGTCATTTACCCAAAAGGAACTGTAGGCGCCAGCGTCAATGTCTAAGAAGTTGTCGGAATACAAGGAGAAGGTATCACCCGATACGAGGTGTCCGTCTATGTCGGTATAATAATGCAATTTCCCATCAATACTGCCTAAAAACAGGTAGGTGGTGTCGTTGTGACGGAAGAAATGTGGGCTTGCATAACCGTCAGGAGTAGTGGTCGCGATGTCAATATTTCCGAGGGTGTCATTTTCAAGGGTGAAGGAAGGAACCGTGCTTGATCCCGTGTTGCGGTAGTAGGCCAATTCGCCTGTTTTCTTGCCGATGATGAGATCCAGCAATCCGTCTTTGTCCAAGTCGAAAAGTTGAGGAGTGGCATAGGAACCCGTGCTGATGATTGCACCTGTGTTGTCACTCATGTTGATCACTGGATTGGCGAATGTAATGCCCGGTGCAACGCTGGTATTGGCGTAGTAAGAAAGCCCTCCATTTTCCAGACTTAAGATCATGTCTTTGTCGCCATCGCCGTCCAAATCACCAAAAGTTGGGACCTTCCGAAGGCCAATTTGTAGGGTGCTCAAATTCAATAGATCATTGTCGATGAAGGTGAAAAAGGCTTGAGTCGCTGTGCCGGTGTTTTTATAGAAGGAAATCCCACATTCTTTGTCTAGGATAGGCTTATAGCGGTAGAATGAAGTCACGAACATGTCCTCAAGCCCATCGTTGTTGAAGTCCATGAACACAGGGATGCTGCCTGTTCCGTGATCGATCATTTCACCTTGCAGAAAATCATTTTCTTGGTACACAAAGGTCGGGATAGCATTGGTGCCAAGGTTTTTGTAGCGCAAGACGCACGATTCATTTTGCGATATATTCTTGGCATTGGGTGCAGCAATGAAGTCTTTTTTCTGGTCGAAATCTACATCCACCCAAAAGGCCGCAGGAAACAATTGAATGTTTACCGGCAGTGAATTGCTTGGAAAGGAATTATCCTGACTAATCATTGCGGAATTGGTGTTGACATCGGTTCCACTGTTCATCAATAAGCTCATCGATGAATAAGCCACATCGCCCAA
>CAMBMC010000239.1 GCA_945868555.1 Chitinophaga pinensis
GCGCTGTTGAGGATCATAAAATTTTGATGCAAGGCATTGAATTGTTGACCGAAGACGAGGTGAAGGAGTTTAAAGCCGACATCGAGAAAAAAGAACCTTTACGCGAAGGATTGGAAAAAGAGATGAAGTCCGTTCAGGCGCTCATCACCGTAAAGGAGAATTTAGTCGAATTGGTTAAAAAGCAAGGTCAAAATGAAGCAGATTTTGAGGCATTGGTCCTACATGAAGAGTCACTCAAAGCGGAACGGATACAACTGGCTAAGCATGATGAACTGGCTGTTTTTCGCAGTGAGGTGAATGCCATAGATCAAGAGGAGAAAGCAATTCAGAAGCTTAAAAGTGAACTCATCATTTGGAAGGCGGATATAGAAACGGTGGAAAAATCCAATGCACAACTAATCGTTGACGCTACTAACTTACTCGGAGAAGCAGTTGCTGACGACCTATTGATTGATGAGGTAATCGCGTTTAGAAAATTGATTCAAGCATCTCAGAAAAATATCGCCGATGAGCAGCTGAAAATGGATCAACTTGTCATTGAGATCAATCGAACACTTGATGATTTAAGCAGGGAAGGATTAGAGATTCAATTCTCAGAACTCGATGAAGGCCGTATAGATGCCGAACGTGACAAGGTTAAATCCGCCATTAAGGCATTGAAGGTAAAAGATTTGGATGAATTGAGGGCGAAAAGAGACGCGTTGAGAAACTCCTATCTGCCAGCCAGTGAATTGCGCTCTCGTCGTAAAGAGTACAACAGAGACCAGTCCGATTTTATGGAAAAATCAGAAGGACTCAATCAAAAAGTGAAAAACCTGGCTTCTGCTCACGAAAATTTGGTTGAATTGAAAAAATCACTGGAAAAAGTGACCGCCGACAAGGAAAAAGCTCAAAAGGATTTCGAGAATATTAAAGCTGAACAGGGATTAGATGCCTTGCGCAGTGAACTGATATCAGGCGAACATTGTCCTTTGTGTGGTTCGGTTGAACATCCTTACCATGACTCCTACGAGGAAAAGTTGCTGAGTACCTATGAAGAACTCTTGTCGAGTGTCAATATACTTTATACAAGAGTCAATAATGATTTTATTCTCACGCAAGGGACAATCAATAAACTTACTCCTGAGATTGAGGAAGAAAAGAAATTTTTAGCCATCGCCGAGGAGAAAATCAATACCAAAACAAAAGAACTTGATGCTGAATGCGTTCCTTTTGGTTGGGATTTGAATGCCCCATTAAAACTTTGGGATGAAGCGTTGATAGAAATGAACGAGCTCGCACTTGCATTAGAGCAAGGGGAAAAGGAATTCAATAAAAGGTATCTGCTTGAAAGCCTTCATGTCGAGTTTGAAAAAATTGCCCCAATAAAAAATACACTAAATACACTTCAAAAAGACCTGAGTGAAAAATATACAGGAAAGGATATCGAGAAAGATACACAAGGACTACTCGATGAGCGCAATGAAAATAAAGTGAAGTTGGAGGAGCGTTCTGCACGAGTGCAAGGAGCCGAGGCTGAAGTCGAAGTAAAATCAAAACACCTTGGCGATTCGTTGAAATCCCTCTTGTCCAAATTGAACAAACAGGGGATTGCGGATCTGGCGACATATTTTTTGTTTATTCTTGATGAAATAGTGGCACAGCAAATACGTGCTCGATTGAATGAAGTAGATGCCAAACGAACTGCTCTGGAAACAACAAAAAAATCGTTGAATAATGATATTAAAAATCAGCAAGAAAAGGATGATTTATCGAAGAACATCGAAACGTTGAAAATCGATTATGACACCTTCACGGATTCGATGAATGCCTTATCGGAGGAACTTGGAACCTTAAAGGAAAAGCTAAAAAGAAATGACGAGGACATTGAGAAACTTCAAGATTCACAGACGTTATTGGATCAGCTGAAAAAAGATTTGGTCTTATGGGGAAAAATGAATGAGTTGATTGGCGAAAAAACAGGGAATCGTTTTGCCAATTTTGTTCAAGACCTCACTTTTGAGCAATTGATTGAATTTGGAAACAATCGATTGAATTCGTTTTCAGACAGATACCTTCTTGCTATGCCGGGTGCTGCTGACTCGGGTGACTTACAGGTGATGGATACCTACATGGGAAATACCACGCGTTCCATTTTCTCCCTTTCCGGAGGCGAAACCTTTAAATTGAGTTTGGCTTTGGCCTTGGGCCTGTCCGATTTGGCAGCGAGGAAGGTTGAGATTGAATCTTTGTTCATTGATGAGGGCTTTGGAAGCTTGGATCCAGATTCCTTAGAAGAAGCAGTTTCCTTGCTGGAAGACATTCAAAACAAAGGAAATAAATCCATCGGAATCATCTCCCATGTCAGTGAATTGAAAGACCGCATTGGGACAAAAGTGAAGTTAGTGCCGCAGGGTTCGGGGTACAGTAAGATTGAGGTGGAGTAGGTCTGGAATTAAGAATTAAAAATTAAGAGTGAAGAATGAATCGGTGGCTGCGCCCCTTAGGACACGCTTTTTAAAAGTTACGAGTTACGGAGTTATGAGTTACGAATTAATCGGTGGCTCCGCCCGAGCGGACATGCTTTTTAAAGTTACAATTACGAATTACGAGTTACGAATTACGAGTTATGAGTTTGGTGGCTACGCGGAGTCAAACATGTGAGAGAATAAAAGTTACGAAATCGTCATTGGTAATTCGTCATTAGTAATCCTCCATTTTTCATCCTTCATTTTTCATCCTTCATTTTTAATTCTTAATTCTTTCTTCAGTGTAATATTTGAGCAAAGTTTCAGTTAACAAGACAGTCATCAAGATTTTCGCTGCGGCGAATGCCAACCGACCTGACGAGGCACGGTGGAAAAACGATGTGAGGCTCGCCTAAATCAATACGGATCCACCTCGCTTGATGCTGTTTATTTTTCATTAAAGCAGATTCATCATGAATGTCAAAATAAAATCCCTTGCTAGGTCCCTTTTTCAATTTGTCAAGAGTTGCAAGTTTTTCACACGAAAAATCGATTCGACGGAAAGGATGACTATTGAGAATAAACCGAGTTACGATCCGCCAATAGATGTCTTCAACAAATTTGGGGTAATCGAACACATTTCAGATCAATGTGACAATAAGACCTGTACCTGCAAAGACCGTTGTCAGGTGGATGACATGATATTTTATGAAAGCGCGTTGCTCGAGGACTACAAACAGAAGATGAGGGAAAGACAGAACAGGGATAATGGAGCATAGAACGCTTCGCTGATGGAACATAGATTGCCTTCGGTAGATGGAACATAGACCGCTTCGCTGATGGAGCATAGACCGCTTCGTTGATGGAACATAGATTGCCTTCGGTAGATGGAAAAAGGAACCAATCCATGTTCCATGTTCTATGCTCCATGCTCCATGTTCCATGCTCCATGTTCTATGCTCCGTGTTCTATGCTCCGTGTTCCATGTTCCATTCTCGAATTTTCCAATTATCATTCTCTGCTGTTAAATATGAATCCCTTGCGCGTATTCCTTCCGCTAACCTTTAACAAAACGCCAGTCTATGAAGAAACGCACCCATGCTTTGATGAAATTTTTGATTTCCATAGTCTTTTCGTTGATCGCTTGGGTAGTTGTGGATTATTTTATCATACGCATCACATTTGTGCAGTATTTCTTCATTGAAGTTGTTATTATCATCAGCCAATTTGCATATGATTGGCAATTAAAACGTTTGAGCCATGAAAAAGAAATTGTCAAGTAAAGCAGCACTTCACCGCTTAAAGTTAGGTGCTGACCGCGATGCCCAGAAGGAGCAAGGATACTTCGATGGGCGCTTTGTACAGCGCGCTGAACCTTCTGAAAAATTGTACACCCGGAAACAAAAACATAAGCCTAAAAAAAATGATGACCTATGATGATTGCGAATGATGTTCACTTTAAATGTGACGAGTGCGGAGCAATTCATTCGCGCGGTTCTTTGGCATCCGGAAACACCTTCGGTGCTCAATTGTTTTGCGATGGAAAAACCATCTATCCGCATTTGCCTGAATTTCCTGCCATAACAACCTGCAAGCGCTGCAGTAAAAATTTCTGGTTGGATCAACATACGAAATACGTTTTGACGGGTGATGAAAATGAACCGATTTACGCTTCTGATTTCTTGTCGCTGAAGGAATATACGAATGTCTTTAAAGACAAGGAATACCGCAAAGATATGGACGAACTGTTTTTGCGCTCTCGTATGCTTTGGAAATTTCACGACCCTTATCGTTATGAGGGAAGTGATGTGAGTTTCTTGCGCGAACAACCTGAATATGTCAGTAATTTGGAACGGCTGATTGAATTATATGCCGCCGATGAAACACCTCCAGAAATCTTAATGGTCGCTGAATTCCATCGCTACCTCGGTCAGTTTGCGCAAGCCATTGCGTTAATCGAACCACTGTTGGAATCAGAAGTGGAATTTTTTGCCAAGATTTTATGGAAAAGAAACCAGCAAGCGGACGCTTGTGTCTTTAGGTTGAGTGAGTATTAGTATGGGCTGTTCAGCCGGGAATC
>CAMBMC010000240.1 GCA_945868555.1 Chitinophaga pinensis
TGATTTAAAAACAAGAGGGTATCTACCCCATCGGCGTAATCACCGAGCATTGGGCATTGCGCAGAACCGAAAGGCGTGTACGATTTACCAACAACCACTTGAATGGATTCGCTGTGATTGTCTAAATACATAGTAAGATCCGACTCACCTTCAAAGCGCTTGTAATGTACCATGGCCAGAGGCGAAAAAAGTTCATCAGTTTCACGAAGCAACACAAAGTTATTGTCGAACAACTGATCCTGATTCATTAAAAAAATCGCCTTGTGGTAGTCATAGTTGTTTCCATATTTCTTATTCAAAACGACCTGAGAGAAAGAGAAAACTCCTTCAAAAAAAGTCGACAACGAATACTCTTTTGAAATCAACAATTGAGAAACATTGCGACATCCTAAGCCGTAATGATCAAAAATATCGTGCCCCAAACCTTTCAATTCCTCCAAGGACTCTTCACCCGTAAGCACAGCCACAGACGTTCTGTTTTTGCGGAAAATGTGCGGATATTTCCCGAAATACTGTTCGAAATACAAAGAAGAATTATCACTTCCCGTCGCAATGACGGCGTCTATATTTTTTACAGGTCCAACGGTAAATTCAATTCGATTTTTTAATTCCGGCAAAAAGGCAATCAAGGGAACAGCCAATGCGGGCAGGAGTGTCTTGTCATCTGAACTCAATTTGCAAACTGCCGTATTTCCCGAGAGCAAAACACACAAGAAATCATGAAATCCTACCAATGGAATGTTTCCGGCCATAATAATGGCAACCCTCTTTGGCGATTGAGCGAATGTGTAGTCATGAAGCCAAGATGCTAAATGTGCTTCCGTGAGTTGCTTTCCCAATGCGGCAAGAGATTGTGCTACACTTTCTTTGGTGAACCATCCATTGTAAAAAAACTGTCGGTTCATCACCGCCTTCAAGGTTCCCCACTCCTCTTCAGTGACTCCTGATGTGTATCCTGGCCATTCGTCGGTGTGAGATAAAGACTCCATCAACTTACCAAGACGGGAAAAAGCCAGTATCAATTCTTCGCGGTTCATGGTGCAAAGGTACTTCATTCAGGATGTAAGGGAATCGATTCCCTTTAAAATTTGTTCCTTTTGAACAAAACTATTGCTGATGCGTTGCTATATTTGCAAAACAAAATTTGAGCAATGGCAATAATGATAACAGATGAATGCATCAACTGCGGTGCATGTGAGCCGGAATGTCCGAACCATGCAATCTATGAGGGAGGTGCTGAATGGCGTTATTCTGATGGGACAACTTTGAAGGGAATGATTTCCACACTGGATGGTACCGAAGTGATTGCTGACAATGCTTTCGAACCTGTAAACATGGATGTGTATTACATCACTCACGATAAATGTACCGAGTGTGTCGGATTTCATGATGAGCCACAGTGTGCAGCGGTTTGTCCTGTTGACTGTTGTGTCGATGATCCAGACTACCGCGAATCAGAGGATGAGCTTTTGGCAAAGAAGTCATTCTTACACTTGTAAAAAATCTCACAACAAATGAAAAGACGGTTTAGGCCGTCTTTTTTTATGACTTTCAACGAAAACATCATGGACATTACGATAAACCGAAGAATCTGTTTAACTTTGAGGTGGGGTAAGTCTTGTACGACCAGCTCCCTCTAAATCCTCCAGGACGGGAACGTAGCAAAGGTAAGAGGTTGAGCGGTGCGATGTGAGTAGCTTACCCCTCTTTTTTTGCCCTAAAAATTCTAGCTCGAAGCAATTTCCCTCCGCTCTGATTCTCATTCTCACTCTGATTTTTACCTCAGGGCTGAATCCAGAGATGTTAAGACAATGGACAAAAGACAATAGACTTGATCATTCTTCGTAACTCATAACTTGTACCCCCACCTTCATTCTCATTTCTTAATTCTTCATTCTTCATCTTTAATTCTTAATTTCCATTGGATTTATGGAATCTCACAATCCTTAGCATCCCTCTCGCAAACCGAACTGCATGAAAACACTATTTACACTCATTCTATTGCTATCAAGCGCCCTTGTTTTAGGTCAAAATGTTGGGTGGATCAAAGGAACCATAACAGACGCGCAAACAAACGAGCCATTGCCCTTTGTCAAAGTGAAATTGATGAATCCAGACAGCACTATGAACACTGGCGTTTTGTCTGACATTGATGGTGTTTATGTTTTCAATGGCATTCAACCTGGAACCTATTCACTTTTGTTTGAAGGAATTGAATTTAAAACAGCGGTATTTACTGTTTCGGTTCAACCGGAGAAAATCACTTTCCAAGATGTGAAACTTGAAGCGGCAGCGAAGGAATTGGAAGAAATTCGCGTAGACGCGATGGCCATTGGACGAATGCCCGGAGTTCAACTAGCATCGATGCAGGTTCGAGGTTCAAGAGCGCGAGTTAAAGCATACCATAGCCCTGAATCCTACACCAAAATCACTGAAAACACATTTACTGCAGTAGCAACAGATCCCCTATCCACCTTTAGTATCGATGTCGATCGCGCGTCATACAGCAATGTGCGTCGTTTTTTGGAAGATGGCAGCTTGCCTCCAATAGATGCCGTGCGCATTGAGGAAATGATCAACTACTTCCCCTATGAATACCCAATGCCAACGGATGGAAGTCCTTTTGCTGTGCATACGGAATACACCGATTGTCCATGGAATCCAGCACATCAATTGGTAAAAATCGGCTTGCAATCCCAACAAATTGATGCCTCGAAAGCAGCACCAAACAACTTGGTCTTCTTGATTGATGTGTCAGGCTCTATGAGTTCAGAGGACAAACTACCCCTACTCAAAAAAGGATTGTATTTGCTCATCGACCAACTGCGTGAAGAGGACAAGGTTTCGATTGTGGTATATGCGGGTGCAGCAGGTATGGTATTGCCTCCAACGAGTGGAATGAGAAAAGACAAAATCAAAGCGGTCATCGAAGAGTTAACATCCGGAGGATCAACAGCAGGTGGCGAAGGAATTGAACTCGCATATATGATCGCAAAAAATCAATTTCTTGAAAACGGCAATAACCGCATCATCTTGGCAACGGATGGTGATTTCAATGTGGGGGTTTCCAGCGATGGTGATCTGGTTCGACTCATCGAAGAAAAACGGGAACAAGGGATATTTTTGTCCGTGCTTGGATTTGGAACGGGAAATCTACAAGATGCAAAAATGGAACAACTAGCGGATAAAGGAAACGGCAACTACAACTACATCGACAATATCTTGGAAGCTAAAAAAGTCCTCGTCGAAGAGATGGGTGGAACCTTGATTACCTTGGCCAAGGATGTAAAACTGCAAGTCGAATTTAACCCTATGCTTGTCAAAGGTTACCGACTCATTGGTTATGAAAATCGAAGCTTGGAAGACGATGAATTCAACAACGACAAGGTCGATGCAGGAGATCTCGGAGCAGGACATTCCGTCACAGCCATTTATGAACTTATTCCTGCAGGCTCTTCCGAACAATTGCCCGGTGTTGATTCACTGAAATATCAATCCACAACCATTCAAAATGGAAACTATGGCAACGAATTGATGACTGTGAAAGTGCGCTACAAAGCGCCTGCCGGCGTCGTTTCAAAATTGTTTACGCTACCTGTTAAAGCAAGTAAAACTCCATTTGAAGCGACCTCAGCAGATATGAAATTTATTAGCGCCGTGATTGAATTTGGACTCTTGCTGCGCAACTCAGACTTCAAAGGCAAAGCAAGTTACGTCCATGTGATTGAAACCGCAGAAAAGGCCTTAGGCAATGAAAAGAATGACTATCGCTCTCAGTTTATCCGCTTGGTTCGCATTGCAGAATCGTTGCCAAACGCGCGCTAATATTGTTCAAAAAAGATGTATAAAACTTTTAAGTAAATTCTTTTTGTTTTCGATGTGAAACTTAATTTTGAAGAAAAAATTTAAGATATGAAATTCTTCATTGATACTGCAAACCTCAAGGACATAAAAGAAGCAAATGACCTTGGTATTTTAGATGGTGTTACAACCAATCCATCTTTAATGGCAAAAGAAGGCATTACCGGGCAGCAAAATATTCTCGACCATTATGTTGCCATTTGTAACATCGTGGATGGCCCTGTTAGTGCCGAGGTTATTGCAATAGATTTTGAAGGAATGGTGCGTGAAGGGGAACATTTGGCGACATTGCACAAGAACATCGTAGTGAAAATTCCAATGATTCCTGAAGGAATTAAAGCCATTAAATACTTTAGCGGCAAAGGCATCAAAACAAACTGTACCTTGATTTTTTCAGCTGGACAAGCTTTGCTTGCGGCGAAGGCTGGGGCAACATACATCTCTCCCTTTTTAGGACGTTTGGATGACGTATCCACAAACGGTCTTGACTTGATTGCTCAAATTCGTTTGATTTACGACAACTACTCATTTAACACTCAAATTCTTGCAGCATCCGTGCGTCATCCAATGCACATTATCAACTGTGCTGAAATTGGTTCCGATGTTATGACAGGTCCATTGAGCGCCATTAAGGCT
>CAMBMC010000241.1 GCA_945868555.1 Chitinophaga pinensis
TTCTTCATCGTTGCTTCTGCAGATAAATCAGCCAATTTCACCAAATCTTTTTCGGTGGTGACAATAGCTGTTTCATCAGATGCAAAAGTATCAAATTTTTGGTGAACCTTGAATAGGTCGTTGTCGGTATATGGGTGATGGTCGGGAAAAGATAGGTGAATCACTTCGAAAGCACCGCTGAAATGAGCAATGAGTGATGTTGCATCTGCAATTGCCGTGACGAGCAACACCCGTTTGACACTTGAAAATTCGAATTCCTTACCGATGCAGACAGGAGTAGAATAAGCAATGGAGGCAAAGTAAATAGGAATTTTTGGTGTGTTTATCTTTTGTTGAATTTGCTGCTTTTCGTCAACACTAAGTGCGGTAGGACATTTTGTAACAACAAGAGCATCTGCACGATTTTTACCGCTTTTAGATTCACGTAAACGTCCCGCAGGCAAAGGTAAATCCGAGTAGAATGGTTTGAGGTAATCCGTTAAAATAAGCGTAAATCCTGCTGTGACTGCTCGGTGCTGAAGCGCATCATCCAATAAGATCAAATCAGTAGACGGATAAAGAGCAGTGATTTTTTTTACGCCATAAGCACGCTTTTCACAAACAAAAACGTGTGTATTTTCCAAGTTTCTTTTGGCATACATCGCTGATTCATCGCCTGCAATTTCAGCAGTAGTCTCGCGTTCAATTTTGATGAATCCACTTGACTTTCTGCCATAACCTCGACTCAAAATGGCTATGTTTCTCGTTTTTGAAAAATGCTCAGCCAAAAACAAGGTCAATGGTGTCTTTCCAGTTCCACCTGCGCTTAGGTTGCCAACGCAAATAGATTTAAGGGCAATTTTGTGTGATTTAAAAATTCCAACAGAATAGCAGAAGTTACGAAGACTGACAGCTACCCAATACATGAGTGAAAAGGGTAGGAGCAAGTACTTCAGCACTTTCGTCATGAAGGAAGGTTTGATTTAGTTTGCCGAATAATCTGAAAATTCTTGATCATCCGCAAAGTAGTAAATTCGAACTTGAGCTGTGTCCGTGAGGAAGTCAATTTTACCAATCTCGAAACGGTTGATGGCTATTCCAGTGCGCTTTTCTAAGTCTGCTTTCATTTCATCGTACTGTTCTGGACGGATCAAATCAATCCGCTCATAATTGATTGTTTTGCGTGTTTCATGTTTTACCAACCACAAGTTCTCGAGGATATAGGTTAACAACATTACGGAAACGTTGATAATCGCCATTTCAGCTATACTAATTTGTTTAGATGCCAAGGAGTTTACAACACTAACTCCAATGATCAAGAAGAGATAGGTCATTTCTTTGATTTCAATGGCATCGGTACGGTAGCGGATAATTCCAAAGATGGCAAACAAACCAAGTCCCATTCCTGTGTCGATGTCAAGTTTCTTTAGTCCAAAACACAAGAAAAATGTAATGGTACCGATAAGGTAATAGGTGAATAAGTAGTCTTTTCGTCGCGTCTTTTCGTAATAGAAGTATCGAATAAGTATGGTCAAAACAATCATGTTTACTGCCAAGCGAAGGAGTAAAACGTAGGCGTCATCGCTAAAAAGTGTTAGGCCAAGTACTTCAGTTTTGGAGAGAGGGAGTAAGAAATTAGGCAGCATCAGTATTTATTTTTTTTAGGGTTAAAAGTTTTTTCTTAAATCGGTTAAATTTCAATCGGCTTCCGCCATACAATTCAATGGACCCGATACAGTATTTACTCAATCGGTATGGACGAATATTTATAGTTTTCATCAATGCAAAGAAAGCAGAATTTCTGTTTACAGTTTCCTGTTTAAGTTCAGCGATGATCACATTGTCGAATTGTTCAGTCTTTTCTTCCCAACGAAACAGGAGGTCGAAATCTAGAGTTAATCGTTCATTTTCAATTTTATTCACTAAGGTTATTCTGTGAAAAGAATTCCACATGACTGCCTTTAAATCGATATCCTTTGGAATGACGCTTTTGATAAAATCAATGTGCTGGGCTTCCATGCGGTCTGGGATGCTTTCCACCCGAATGCGTTTCTTGTTGGTGCGTCCTTTGAATTTGTGCTTGATTTCTAAAAAGGTCAAATTCGATTCAACATATTTTCTAAACCTCACTTTGAAGCGATTGGTTCGCCCATTGTGATGGTCTTGGAAGAATGAAAATCGCTCGTCGTCAAAATACAAGCTTTCGTAAAACGGGGTTCTCGTATCTTCAATTTCTAAAATTTTGTATGCAGCAGAAAGTTCAGGAAGAAACTTAATAAAGTGCTGCAAAGAGAATGCAAATTTGGTATCTACGCGATTCATCAACTTCACACGATCCATTTCGGAGAGTGTAATTGGCTCAAAGCCAAGAAGTATGTCATGAATAGCAGGATTTAGCATAGGTGTAAAGTTAAGAAATTATTAATCCTCTTGCCCTTTCGATGTTGTTTCCTTTTAAATCAGTCGAAAATATGTGGTTTTTAATCAATGATTATCTTTGTCGCATGAGAAAAAAGATACTGCTGTTGGGTTCAGGTGAACTTGGAAAAGAATTTGTGATTTCATGTCAACGACTTGGACAGTATGTGATTGCTGTCGATAGCTACGAAGGTGCGCCAGCGATGCACGTTGCCAATGCGTTTGAAGTGATCAATATGCTGGATGGTGATGCCTTAGACCGCATCGTGGAAAAACATAAGCCGGATCTCATTGTTCCTGAAATTGAGGCGATTCGAACAGAGCGTTTTTATGACTATGAAGCAGCTGGTATTCAAGTGGTTCCAAGCGCAAAAGCCGCAAATTTCACGATGAACAGAAAAGCAATTCGAGATTTAGCGGCCATTGAGGTAGGTGTTCGCACAGCGCCATATCGCTATGCAACAAGCTTTGAAGAGTTGAAGCAAGGTGTTCAATTTACAGGAATGCCCTGCGTCGTAAAACCTTTGATGTCAAGTTCTGGCAAGGGGCAATCGGTAATCCGTAAGGAAGAGGATATTGAAAAAGCATGGAACTATGCCATGGATGGCTCACGTGGAGATTTGAAGGAGGTAATTGTAGAAGGTTTTATTGATTTTGACTATGAAATAACGCTTCTTACGGTAACACAAAAAAATGGAGAAACGCTCTTTTGCCCACCTATCGGACATCGTCAAGAAAGAGGGGATTATCAAGAAAGCTGGCAGCCACAGGTCATGAATCCAGAACATTTGGAGGAAGCTAAATCAATGGCAGCACGTGTGACTTTAGCACTTGGTGGGGCAGGTATTTGGGGGGTTGAGTTTTTCATCACGAAGGAAGGTGCCTGTTTTTCTGAACTTTCACCTCGTCCACACGACACTGGAATGGTGACTTTAGCAGGAACACAAAATTTTTCTGAATTTGAGTTGCATGCGCGCGCTGTGCTTGGATTGCCTATACCAGAAATTGTTGCTACTCGCAATGGAGCAAGCGCTGTGGTTTTAGCCACGAAAGAAAGCAATGAATGGCCAACGTTTAGTGGATTGGAGAAGGCAGCACGTTATACCAATTCGGATCTTAGAATTTTCGGAAAACCGAACACAAGGCCATATCGACGAATGGCGCTTGCCTTAACTTATGGGACTGAATCGACAGCTGAACTGGTCGAAAAAGCCAAAGCCATGGCTGCTGAAATTAAGGTGGATTAAAGCAGTCCTAAGGCGATCTTCATGCGAATCACGCGTTTTGATGCAGCATCAACTTTTTTCTTAAATGCAGCATCAGAGCGGTATTTTTTGAGAATATCAGCATGTGCTTTTTTCGCATCGACAGGCATAAGGACAATATCGCATCCCGCTGCGATTGCCTTTTCTTCACAATTTGGAATGCTTGCTACACCACCCATGTTCATCGCATCGGTTACGATTAGTCCTTTAAACCCAAACTCTCCGCGTAGAAGTGTCGTAACGATTGTTTCTGAAGTTGTCGCGGGCATACCTTTGGTATCGTAGGTCGGATTGTTCGTTACGCCAATGTGCGCCACCATGATGGACAATACACCATTTTTAATGAGTTCAGGATAATTGCCAATTTCTTTTAACTCACCATCAATCATTTGCAGCGATTTGTGTGTATCCCCACTTACGAGCCCATGACCAGGGAAGTGTTTCGCTGTAGCCAAAATGTTGTGCGATTGTGTTTGTTGAATGAAGGCGTCTGACCATGGGATAATGTTTGCTGGAATAGCGCCAAAACTTCTGAATCCAACAGTTTTGTTGGGTGACATGTCCACCACGGGTGAGAAGTTGTAGTTGATTCCAATCGCATTTAACTCTTTTGAAATCAAATCAGCACATTCGCGCACTTCATCAATGTTGACCATTTCATTGGCTTTCTTAACCGGAGTAGAACCAATAATTTTGCGATTGACCAAGCTCGGTTCGGCGTCTGCACTGTAAAGGAAAGGCAGGTTGCCAAGCGTGTCATTCATTTGTTCAAAATTTTTGATCCATGCACTGAACTCTTCTTTGGTACCATTGAGCATCAATA
>CAMBMC010000242.1 GCA_945868555.1 Chitinophaga pinensis
TGCCCCGCTTGCACTATTCTAAACAAGTAGGGAAGCATGTTTGCTTCCCTAGAATGCTGTATGTATGTAAAGTTAAAATATCTTCAGAACATCAGTGACTTGATGCACGGAATTTTTTCACTGCCTCTGTCAATCGCGGCAAGACCTCAAATGCATCACCAACCACACCGTAATCTGCTGCTTTAAAGAATGGAGCCTCAGGATCTGTATTGATGACAACGATCACTTTGGAACCGTTTACACCTGCCAAATGTTGAATCGCTCCGGAGATTCCGGCTGCAATGTATAAGTTTGGACGAATGGCAACACCAGTTTGTCCAACGTGCTCATGGTGAGGTCTCCAACCGATATCCGATACTGGACGTGAACATGCTGTAGCAGCGCCAAGTGCAGTCGCTAAATCTTCAACAATACCCCAGTTTTCTGGTCCTTTCAAACCACGGCCAGCTGACACAACCAATTCGGCCTCTGGCAATGGAATTTGTCCTTCTGGTTTTTTTGTGGAAAGTACTTTCACACCGGCTGAACCTGCATTTCCATTGAAATCCTCAACAGCGCAAGATCCGCCTAATTGTTCAGGCTGAATGCTGTTGGGTAACAGTGAAATAATTGTTCGAGCAGCATTCACCTTCACATGTCCAAAGGCCTTCCCTGAAAACACATTCACCGGAACAGTTCTATCAGATGAAGGTATTCCAATTGCACCCGAAATTAGCCCTGCCTTCAGTCGAACTGAAAGTCGAGGAGCAACTGCTTTCGCCACTAAATCGTGCGAGAAAATGATGGTGTTTGCAGAACAAGCATCTGCGGCTGCCGAAATGACACGCGTCAATTGTTGGTCATCGTCGCCATCAACTGAACGATCAATAAGAACTTTGGATGCACCATAGTTCCCAAGCGTAGATAATTGATCTGCACTTAATGAACCTGTTGTAATTACAGTTACATCACCGAGTTTTTTACCATAGGTAACAGTCTCAAATGCTGATTTTTGGAGTCCGTTTTTACTGTTTATAAAGACTAGTACTGACATAGCGAGTGGATTAAATAACTTTTGCTTCGTTGTGAAGGAATTCAACAAGTTGATCCATATTGCTTGGATCGATCATTTTACATGCTGATTTGGCATTCGGCATGGTATAGTTGACATAAGTAGTCATTTGGTCAACGGCAATCGGAGCAACTACTTGTAAGGGCTTTGTTCGAGCAGCCATAATCCCACGCATGTTTGGAATGCGTTGTTCAGCCATTCCTTTTGCACATGAAACTACTGCAGGCGTGTTTACTTCAACCACTTCGATGCCTCCGTTGATTTCACGTTCCAAGGTTAATGTGGTTCCGTTCACATCCAATTTTGAAGCAACTGAAACGAAAGGTTGATTCAAGGCTTCAGCAATCATACCCCCAACCTGTGAACCGTTGTAGTTAATTGTTTCCTTACCCGTTAATACCAAGTCAAAACCATTTGATTTTGCGTACTCAGCAATTTGCATGGCCGTAAAATAGGCATCTGTTGGGTCAGCATCAATGCGAACAGCATCATCTGCACCAATTGCCAATGCTTTGCGAATCACTGCCTCATCACCTGAGGAACCTACAGAAATGATCGTCACATTTCCACCATTCGCTTCCTTGATTTCAAGCGCTCGAACGAGGGCATACCACTCATCGTAAGGGTTCACAATATATTGAACACCGTTCTCATCGAATTTCGTACTGTTGTCAGTGAATGAAATTTTCGAAGTAGTGTCCGGAGATTTGCTGATGCACACTAGAATTTTCATCGTGAGTTTTTAATTTTTTATCGGGAACAAATTTAACGATATATTACAAATTTCATCGGCTAATTCTTCATCTATATAAACAATTAAAAAGATTGTTTACTTAGTGTCAAAATGACATGAATAACTTTATTTCATGCCAATGGCAATTTGTACGTGTGATTTTGTGTTAAATTTGTCGCCTGCAAACGCGGATTAAAACCGTTAAAACATGAAGACAATTCAATTCAGAGAAGCATTAAGAGAGGCAATGTCCGAAGAAATGCGCCGTGACGAACGCGTATTATTACTGGGTGAAGAAGTAGCCGAATACAATGGTGCGTACAAAGTTTCACAAGGAATGCTCGACGAGTTCGGTCCAAAACGAGTAATTGACACACCAATTGCCGAACTTGGTTTCGCAGGTATTGCAGTTGGAGCTTCCATGAATGGCTTGCGTCCAATCGTGGAATTCATGACATGGAACTTTGCCATATTAGCAGCTGACCAAATCATCAACAGTGCAGCAAAAATGTTGCAGATGTCGGGTGGACAATACAACTGTCCAATCGTTTTCCGTGGCGGGAATGGTCCAGCAGGACAGCTTGGCGCTACACACTCACAATCGTTTGAAGCATTCTATGCGCACGTCCCAGGATTAAAAGTCATTACTCCATCAAATCCATACGATGCAAAAGGACTGTTGAAAGCAGCGATTCGCGACAATGACCCTGTTGTTTTCTTGGAGTCCGAAAAAATGTATGGCGACAAAGGAGAGGTTCCTGAAGGAGAATACATCATTCCAATCGGAGTTGCCGACGTGAAGCGCAAAGGAACGGATGTGACCATTGTAACTTTTGGTAAAATCATTAAAGTAGCACAAGAGGCTGCAGATGCCTTGGAAAAAGAAGGTATTTCTTCTGAAATCATCGACTTGAGAACAATCCGCCCACTCGACTATGCCACAGTGGTTGAATCTGTGAAGAAAACAAATCGTTGTGTGGTGGTTGAGGAGTCTTGGCCATTGGCATCAATTTCTTCTGAAATCTCATACCACTTGCAACGCTACGCATTCGATCATTTGGATGCACCGGTCATGCGCGTGACACAAACAGATACACCATTTGCATTTTCACCAACCTTGATTGATGAGGCCTTGCCAAATGTTGATCGGATCGTGAAAGCCGTGAAAAGCACTTTATCTAGATAGAAACGAGATCAAATAGGATGAAAGCCGTGGGAGAAATCTTACGGCTTTTTTGTGCTTGAATTTGTTTATTTTCGTTTCGACTAATTCGTTTTCAATGATTCGTATTTTTCTCTTCCTGATCATCTTCTCTCCAATCTCTTTGAGTGCACAGAATTCGATTTGGGTAGAATCAAATGCAGTTTGGCATTATGACTATTGGACGATAGGCTGGTTTGGATTTATGAAAATTCAGTACAATGGAGATACAGTCATCCAAGGAAAGAATGTCATGCATTTTGTGTTGACTGATTATGCTTTTGCATACAATCAACAAGGACAAACAGTTCCATATGGTGTATTTCCAGCGGGCGACTTTTATACCTACTCGGAAGGCGATACCGTTTTTTATCTTCAAAACGACGCCTTTCAGAAATTGTTAGACTTTTCAAAGACAACAGGTGATTCATATAAAATTGGTGTAACGAATCCAAGTCCTTTGGATCAATGTAGTCCTGAATCATGGACCATGCTCACAGCTACAGGGACCGACGTTTATGGTTATCCATCTATATCAGTAGAAGCCTATCTCAATGCGAATTTAAAATTAACCGGCACCTTTAACAATCGTTTTGGCGGCGATTATTTTCTTCCCTTGTTGCGCAGTTGTGATCCCAACATTATTTGGGAAGATTATATCTTCAGCTTCAGATGTTTTCAAGATGATAGCCTAATTGTAAATCCCTCTGGTGTTGAATGTGAATACATGTTGACGCATGTTGGTTTGAATGCAGTGGAAGAACACACCGTATATATTGGTCCAAATCCGACGAATGGAAATCTTGCCATTCACTCAGATGTGCAGCTCATCCGAATTGAATTGTTTACCCTCGCAGGTATTCGAGTGCAAACCCAAGAAGTGCATAGCTCCAGCTGTATCTTGGAAATGTCTAAGTTCGAAACAGGACTTTATGTATTGCATGTTTATGATGAGGATGGCGGGTATTTTACACGCCGAATTGTACTTGATTAGTCCTTGACTTTATTCCGCAATTCGTCATTCTTAATTCTTCATTTTTAATTCTTCACCTTTCATTCTTTTCATCAAAAGCCCCTATTTTTGGGCAATCCAGCGTTGAATCGTTTTTTTTCGAGGAAGATGTCAACACGATATTGTGAAAAACACGCATTTTTTTCGAGATCCCCTTGCTTTGTATTTTAAATCTAGTATCTTTGCACCCCTCAAAGTGCGTTTGGGGAGATTTTATATTATTATTAATTAAGAGTATTTTATGCCAACTATTCAACAGTTAGTTCGCAAAGGAAGAACAGCGGTAGTCAAGAAGAGTAAGTCTGCCGCACTTGATTCATGTCCCCAGCGTAAAGGGGTGTGCGTTCGTGTTTACACAACAACACCAAAGAAGCCTAATTCGGCGATGAGAAAGGTTGCCAGGGTACGTTTGACCAATGGAAAAGAGGTCAATGCATACATTGGT
>CAMBMC010000243.1 GCA_945868555.1 Chitinophaga pinensis
CCACCTTTACCGAACCTTTATTTAATCCTGAAATAATCGGCGCGTGTCCATTTAATACCTGAAAAAATCCATCCAATCCAGGAAGCAAAACAGCGTTTACTTCGCCTTTAAAGATTTTTGTTTCAGGGGTAATGATTTCTAAATGCATTTTGTCTGATTCTAAATTCTACTTATGCGTTCGCTTCTGCGAGCATTTTCTCTCCGGCTGCAACCACGTCTGCGATTCCTCCTTTCAAGTTGAAAGCTGCTTCTGGATATTGGTCATACTTACCGTCTAGAATAGCATCAAATGCCTTGATTGTCTCTTGAATATCTACCAATACCCCTGGGATACCTGTAAACTGCTCTGCCACGTGGAATGGTTGAGAAAGAAAACGTTGAACACGACGAGCGCGGTGAACAATCAATTTATCTTCTTCAGAAAGCTCATCCATACCAAGAATGGCGATGATGTCCTGAAGTTCTTTGTAGCGCTGAAGTGTAATCTTTACACGCTGCGCACAATTGTAATGTTCTTCGCCAACGATTTCTGGAGTAAGGATCCGAGAAGTTGAATCCAATGGATCCACCGCTGGATAAATTCCAAGTTCCGCAATCTTACGAGAAAGTACAGTTGTTGCATCCAAGTGGGCAAATGTATTTGCTGGAGCCGGGTCAGTAAGGTCATCCGCAGGAACATAAACCGCCTGGACAGATGTAATTGAACCGCTTTTCGTTGATGTAATGCGTTCCTGCATCGCACCCATTTCTGTTGCGAGCGTTGGTTGGTAACCTACCGCTGAAGGCATACGGCCCAGAAGCGCCGATACCTCAGAACCTGCTTGCGTAAATCGGAAGATGTTGTCAACGAAGAAAAGAATGTCTTTTCCTTGTCCGTCACCTTCACCATCACGGTAATATTCTGCCATGGTCAATCCAGAAAGTGCCACACGTGCACGGGCCCCTGGAGGCTCATTCATCTGACCGAAAACGAATGTCGCTTTAGATTCTTTCAATTCGTTTAAGTCGATTTTATCTAAGTCCCATCCGCCTTCTTCCATGGAGTGCATAAACTCACTTCCGTAGCGGATAATTCCTGACTCGAGCATCTCACGAAGAAGGTCATTCCCTTCACGTGTGCGCTCACCAACTCCTGCGAATACAGAAAGACCACCGTGACCTTTCGCGATATTGTTAATCAACTCTTGGATCAATACTGTTTTACCTACACCGGCACCACCGAAAAGACCAATCTTACCTCCTTTTGCATAAGGCTCAATCAAGTCAATCACTTTAATTCCTGTAAAAAGAACCTCTGTCGCTGTAGACAACTGATCAAATTTAGGTGCTTCACGGTGAATTGGCATACCGTTCGAGTTGTCAACCGTATTGATGCCATCAATGGCCTCACCGATTACATTAAACAAACGACCACGAATCTGATCACCTATTGGCATCTTGATTGCCGAACCTGTTGAAGTCACCTCCAACCCACGGCTAAATCCGTCTGTCGAGTCCATCGAAACGGTACGTACGGCATTTTCACCAATGTGCGATTGCACCTCGAGAATAACACGCGTGCCATCTGACTTACTCACCGCTAGGGCTTCGTAAATATTTGGCAATGCCATTCCTTTTTCAAAACTGACGTCCACAACTGGACCAATAACCTGGGAAATTCTTCCTTTAATTGCTGACATTTGAGTGTCTTTTTAACGATTTTACATCCTGTTTGACGAAGACTATTCCCTCGTCAATTTGGGTGCAAAGATATACCAATTATTCGGAGTGCAAATAAAAAACCGAATGATTTTTAAACACTCTAAGTGATAAAACTCAATTCTAAAAAGTACCATTGCGGCAAGAAGATTTTAAAACGTGATGTGCTCAAAATTGCGCCGCATTAGAAAGCGGACTGGCAAGTAGGAAAAGAGCAAGCTTAAACCCGTGACCAATCCAATGATCACACTTGCATCCATGAGAGACAAGCGAACAGGGAATGGCAGTCCAGCAGCTCCCGGCATCATCAATACACTCCATTTGATCTGAACAAAACACACGAGATATCCAATCAACAAGCCGTAAAAGATGCCCCGCGCACAGATGAGCAGCCCTTCGATTAAGAAAATGCGGAACACAAAGGATCGCTCAGCACCAAAGGAAATCATGGTGGATAAATTGTCTCTTTTCTCCACAAAAAGCATGGTAATCGATGCAATCAGATTGAAAGCTGCCAGAATGAAGATAAAAACCAAAATGACCAACACGATTAATTTTTCTGATTTGCTGGTTTTGAAGATCAATTCATTTTTCTCCATATTTGTTTTCGCCTCAAAGGAAGGACCGGTGACTTTGCGAATTTCTTCTTTCAAATCCATTGGATTTACTCCATCCTCGACCTGAATATATAGTGCAGTAAGGTCGTTCTCGTAATTCAATAATTCTCGACCAATTTCCAAAGGAACAACTACTTTCTCGCCATTCACCTCTCTGTTCCCATTGAAATTCATTCGACCAGACACATTCATGATCTTTTGGCGAAAGGGATTCGATCCCAACTTCATCTTTGCTTCGCGTTTTGGCGCAAATACAATCAGCTGCTCAAAAGACCGTTCAGGAATAAAACCCCCTAATTTATCCAACAGCGTAGCCCCAACCAACATCATGGGCTGACCATGATTTACAATTTCAGGAACGCCATCTACCATGTGATGCTTCATTCTGCTCATCCGCAAAAAATCGTGATCCACAGCAATCAACTGCGCATTCACCCATTTTTTTTCATGCTTCAAGACAACGGTTTCTTCCACGGCACGTGAATAGGTCTTTACTCCATCGATTTGAAGCAGTTTAGACAGATCAATCGCATCTTCAGGAAACGTTTTTCCGCCCGTGTAGCGAATGGTCAAATCCGCATCAAAATCAGAATACATACGCTCTATCAATGACTCAATGCCATTAAACGCTGATAAAAGAACAACAAGTGCTGCAGTAATGATGGTGATTCCGATGACAGAAATTCGCGTAATGAATCCGACGACGTTTTTTTTACGATCGAACTTTAAGTAACGACGCGCTATGTAAAATGGAACCTTAATGGGTTTATTTCTTTTTTAATAAAGACTCAATTTGCATGGCATAGTCCAAGGAATCATCGATATGAAAAACCAAGTCAGGTATTTTCCGCATGTTTTTCAATCGTTTGCCCACTTCCCCGCGAATCTTGGAGGTATTTACAATGATGTTATTCAACACCTCTTTTTTATCTGGACCGGCAAAAATACTTAAATAACAACGCGCCAAAGAGAGGTCGGATGTTACCCGAACAGTGGTCACAGTCACCATTGCGCCAAGACATACTTCACGCGCATTTCGTTGAAAATAAGTGCCCATTTCTTCCTGAATGACACCTTCAATTCTGTTCTGTCTAATTGAACCCATGGTGCAAAGTTAACAATAGTTCGCCCTTTAAAATGAACAATAGTCAACAAACTGTATCTTTGACAGCGCAATGAAAGGGATAATTGACATTTACAGATACACATTTGCATACAAGGGCCGAGCCCTAATGGTGATTCTATGTAACCTGCTCTTCGTCATCTTCAACTTGCTTTCCATTGTGCTGTTCATACCTGTTCTACAGCTCATTTTCCGACCTGAAAACTTGGTCAAAGCGATGGGAAACCCCTCGTGGAACGGCGCCATCACCTCACTTCCCAAACACATTTCTCAGGAGTACCAGTATTTCATGCAGCAACTTGTTGTCCATGACCCGAAGGATGCTTTGTTCTTTGTGTGCATCACCGTATTCATTGCCTTCTTTCTAAAAAACGTGTTTCGCTACGGTGCCATATGGCATCAGTCAGAGTTGCGCATGGCTGTTGTTCGCGACCTACGGGATTCTATTTTTTCCAAAGCACTGAGGCTTCCCATTTCTTTTTACACCAATGAACGCAAAGGAGATTTGATGTCGCGCATGAACAGCGATGTAGGTGAAATTGAAATTGCCGTCATCAGCATGTTGGAATTGATTTTCCGTGAACCCATTGCCATTCTGATTAACGTAAGCACATTGATTTGGCTGAGTCCTGAGCTTACGCTCGCTTCCCTGATTTTACTTCCTGTTTCTGCCTTCGTCATTTCACGGATTGGAAAAAGTTTGAAGCGGACAGCGAAAAAAGGACAGGAACAGATGGGTTTGCTCTATTCAACCATTGATGAAGGACTCGGAGGAATTCGAATTATTCAATCATTCAATGCTGCTGAACAAGTTAAGAACACCTTTCATCAGGTCAATCTGATTCACCAAAAACTCATTACGAAAGCATTCCGTAAGCGCGATCTTTCTCCTGTATTAAATGAAACCCTAGGTGCGGCAGTGATGCTTTGTCTTTTGTGGTTTGGTGGGTCAATGATT
>CAMBMC010000244.1 GCA_945868555.1 Chitinophaga pinensis
CTGAACGCATCCGTGAACAACTTTCACAAATGAACATCCTTGTGGAAGATTGGGGAGGAAAATACCAGTGTCAGGAAATTTCCGCGAAGAAAAACCTCAATATTGATGCTTTGCTCGTCAAAGTATTGCTTGAGGCAGAAATGTTGAACCTACGCGCAAATCCAAATAAAAATGCGATTGGAACAGTCATTGAATCGTCCTTGGACAAAGGAAAAGGATATGTGACGAACATGTTGGTGGAATCGGGAACTATGAAAATTGGTGACGTCATTCTCGTAGGACGTAACTATGGTCGTGTGCGTGCCATGCACGATGAACACGGACAGATTTTAAAGGTTGCAGGACCATCACAACCGATTTCAGTACTCGGAATCAACGGTGCACCAAGTGCAGGAGATAAGTTTCACGTCATGGATGATGAACGTGAAGCAAAATCTATCGCATCGAAACGCGAGCAGTTGTACCGTGAACAAGGATTGCGTACGACGAAACACATTACCTTGGATGAAATCGGTCGTCGTTTGGCGATTGGTGACTTTAAGGAGCTCAACATCATCGTTAAGGGTGACGTGGATGGATCAATCGAGGCCCTTTCAGATTCCTTATTGCGCCTTTCTACGGAAGAAATTCAAATCAACATTGTACACAAAGGCGTTGGTGCAATCTCTGAGGCAGATGTCAACTTGGCATCGGCATCGGATGCCATCATCATCGGTTTCCAGGTGCGCCCATCTTTGGCAGCGCGCAAATTGGCTGACAATGAACAAATCGATATCCGTTTGTACTCTGTCATTTACAAGGCCATCGAAGAGATCAAGTCGGCAATGGAAGGTATGCTTTCGCCAGACATCGAGGAGAAAATCCTCGGTTCCGCAGAAGTACGCGAAACATTCGATATAACACGTGTGGGAACAATTGCAGGATGTTATGTGCTTGATGGAATCATCAAACGCTCATCGAAAATCCGCATCATCCGAGATGGTATCGTTATTCACACAGGAACACTTGGATCCTTGAAACGATTCAAAGACGATGTGAAAGAGGTGAAAAACAACTACGAATGTGGATTGAACATCGATAAGTTCAACGACATTAAGATGGGAGATATCATCGAAGCATTTGAAGAAGTAGAAGTTGCAAGAAAGCTCTAAGCTCTCAGGCACTCATTTATATTAATTAACAGAATTAGGCTGATGAGGCGAACAGAAATGGGCGCTTTTCTCTACCTTTGACAGATAAAAATTTATTATGATGATACTGGGTGTATTCGGTCCGTGGCAGGTTATTGCAATCCTTGCAGTAGCACTATTACTTTTTGGAGGTAAAAAAATTCCTGAACTCATGAAAGGTTTGGGTAAAGGGGTAAAGGAGTTCAAAGATGCTTCTAAACCTGAATCCGAAGAGGAAAAAAAGATCGAAGAAAAGAACAACTAATCTCGCTTATGTACAATTCGTTCGCTGAAGTAAAGTCTGCGCTTGCTTCGGGTGCATCTGTTTTTGACCTTGTCGAAACAAGCATCTCCCGAATACATGCCCGTGCAGAATTGAATGCTTTCTTGGAGGTGTTTGAAGAATCAGCTCGCGAACAAGCCCGTTTGGTGGATCAAAAAATTGCAGCTGGAACGCAAGGTCGTTTGGCAGGAATGATCATCGGACTCAAAGACAATCTATGTTACAAAGGCCATAAGGTCAGTGCCTCATCTAAAATTCTTCACGGTTTTGAATCGCTCTTCACAGGAACAGCAGTGCAACGACTCATCGATGAAGACGCCATACTTATTGGCCGACTCAATTGCGATGAATTTGCCATGGGAAGCTCGAATGAAAATTCAGCCTATGGCCCAGTAAGAAACCCAATCAATACATCAAAAGTGCCAGGCGGTTCCTCGGGGGGGTCTGCCGCCGCTGTTGCTGCAGGCCTATGCACCGCGGCACTAGGTAGCGATACAGGTGGTTCGATTCGTCAACCAGCGTCGTTTACCGGAACGGTAGGTTTAAAGCCGAGTTACGGACGAATCAGTCGCCATGGATTAATTGCATACGCATCTTCATTCGATCAAATCGGTCCAATCACAACGAACGTAGAGGATGCAGCGCTGCTCCTTGAGATCATGTCCGGAAAGGACGAGTATGATTCGACAGTATCTTCACGCCCAGTTGAGCACTATGCCCAGCTTACAATACCAGGAAAAAAACGTGTCGCTGTGATCAAGGAAACCTTAGAAATGGATGGAATGGACACAGAGATTGAAGCCAAAGTTCGCGGCTTAATCGAAATGCTGAAAGCTGAAGGCCATGAAGTTGAAGAGGTTTCGTTTCCATACTTAGAATACATGGTACCCACGTATTATGTCCTGACAACCGCTGAAGCATCGTCCAATTTATCGCGTTTTGATGGGGTGCATTTTGGTCACCGAAGTGCTGTGGCTCAAGGTGTAGAAGCAACATACAAGAAATCAAGAACAGAAGGATTTGGTCCTGAAGTGAAACGACGCATCATGACGGGAACATTCGTATTGTCTCATGGATATTATGATGCCTATTACACCAAAGGACAAAAGGTTCGTCGTGTATTGCGCGACAAAACAAATGAGATTTTTCAATCTTACGATTTGGTCTTGATGCCAACTACACCGGCAACTGCATTTGATTTGAATGCGGTAAAAGACCCGATCCAAATGTATCTACAAGATATTTTCACGGTCCATGCTAACCTTACCGGGAACCCTGCGATATCGATTCCTTTTGGAACGCACAGCAACGGAATGCCTATAGGTGTGCAATTGATGGCGACCCATTTTGCTGAAAAAGAACTGCTCGATTTTTCATTGTACCTAACACAATTTGCCGAATGAGAAATCAGCTATTGGGATTCCTGATTCTGCTTTGTGTGGTATTCAACACCAATGCTCAGCGACCTGCTCACTTGGTGCGCCCATCCGATTCCTTAAATACAGATGCCTTTATCAATACCGTTGAACAAAGTTTACGCTTGTTTTATGCGGAATATGTTGGACAAAAAAATTACGATTCCATCATGCGCGTGCTCAATTATGAGCCAGGAACAGTGCCTGCCTTTTCCGATGCGGTGTATTGTGAGCGTTTAGAGAAAATGAATGAAATGAGTCCGTTTCATTTGGACTGCAATCCAATCACGCTATCGACAATTCGCTTTTTTGCAGCAAATAGACGCGGATTTGCCAAAGTAGTTTTGGGTAGATCTGCCTTGTACTTCGACCTCTTCGAAGAAAAATTGGCGGAATACGGTTTGCCTATTGAACTTAAATACCTCGCAGTCATTGAAAGTGGTTTGCGTCCGCAGGTAAAATCCCGAGCTGGAGCGCTTGGATTGTGGCAGTTTATGTATAAGACTGGATTGTACTTCGGCTTAAAAGAAAATTCATACATCGATGAGCGCATGGATCCTGTGGCGTCAACTGATGCTGCGTGTCGCTATTTCCGACAATTGTACGGCATTTATGGGGACTGGAACTTGGTGCTCGCGGCCTACAATGCAGGTCCCGGAAACGTGAACAAAGCTATACGCCGAAGCGGCAATAAAACGACTTATTGGGATGTCCGCCCATTCCTGCCAAGCGAAACTCAAGGGTATGTGCCGAATTTTATTGCCGCAGCCTATTTATTGAACTACCACGCCGAACACAACATTATTCCGGTTGTCGCCAAAGTGCACAACGCACAATTGGATACCATGTGCCTTTCTCAAGGGGTACACATGGCGACCATTACTCAATTGGTGAAGTGGGACCAAGAAGACATTAAGGCCCTTAATCCCGTTTACAAGACAAGCTATATTCCTTATACACAGCCAAACCAGTGCGTTACTGGTCCACTCGAAAAAATCGGGCTCTTGGTAAGCATGGAAGATAGTTTATATGTCTTGGAAAAAGCCTTGCATGCCCCAGTGGTGGTTCAGCCAATCATTGTGAATCCAACTCCGGCAGATTCTTCAGACACCCTTGCTGGCGGGACACCAACACCAATTGCCAATTACATTTACCACAAAGTGAGTGCTGGCGAAACAATGAACTCCATTGCCACAAAATATACTGTAACCATTGAAAAAATCATGGAGTGGAATGCCTTGAAGACCACGAACATTTATGTCGGACAGCGTCTTCAATTACTCACAGGTGCTGGTGGCACAACCCAAACTCAAACCCAACAGCAAACACCTCCAGCACCAGTCAAGAAATACTACAACGTCAAGGCTGGGGACACCTTTTCCAAAATTGCCCAACGCAACGGATTATCACAAACCCAGTTGTCAAAACTCAACCCCGGTGTGAATATCAATAAACTGACTGTCGGTCAGCGTCTTCGGGTGAAATAAATTTGCCCGATAATTGCAGCTGCGCCGCAAAAA
>CAMBMC010000245.1 GCA_945868555.1 Chitinophaga pinensis
TGATGTGGGAATCCTGCCAATTCAATTTCCGAACTTGAACCTGCACCTCGTTTTGTAAGAATAATTCCAAGGATCCGCGATGTTTTTATGGCATCTTCTCCAAAAGTTTCGTAAAAATCTCCCACGCGAAAAAGCAATAAAGCCTGAGGATGTCGGGCCTTAATCTGATTGTATTGCTTCATTAAGGGAGTTTCACTCGCGCTTTTTTCTTGCTTTTCCTTCGCCAAGTCGGATGATTTAATGATTTTTGCCATAAAGTTAGGCCCCTGCGTCGAGAGGTCAAAACATACGGTCTTCATCTTATCAACAAAAATGAACAGGAAGTTAAAATTGTGGGAATTGGATCGGGTGAATGAGGAGGATTTTCGCGCTCAACAGAAGTTTCCATTGATTGTCGTCTTGGATGATATTCGAAGCTTAAATAACATCGGTTCTTTCTTCCGAACGGCGGATGCCTTTAATGTGGAAAAGATTTATCTGTGCGGAATAACAGCGAACCCACCACACCGCGACATTCAGAAAACAGCCCTCGGCGCTACTGAAACAGTGGTCTGGGAATACCGGAAGTCAATTACAGAACTTGTTGCCGAATTAAAAGAACAAGGAGTGGTAGTTTGTGTCATCGAACAGGCAGAAAAAACGGTTTTTTTGCAACATGTTGGTGATTTGAAAGGAGAACGATTTGCTCTTGTCTTTGGGAACGAAGTCGATGGGGTAAATCAAGCCGCGATTGACATGACCGACCACGTCATCGAAATCCCTCAGTTTGGCACCAAGCACAGCTTGAATGTGTCCGTTTGTGCCGGGGTGGTGTTGTGGGAGTTTGGGAAGAAATATTTCGGAGAATAGACCCTCAGCCGCAGCTGACTGATGGAACATGGAACATAGAACATGGACTTGATCGTACTTCGAAACAAAATTACCGCAGGTATCGAATCCTTAAATTTGCGCAGCAATCAAATTCAATTGGATACCAAGATGTTAGGAGATTAAGATTTTAAGACATTTTCCCGGATTATAACGAATGCAATGATTTGTTTCCCCCGCCGGAGGGGGATGAAGGGGGAGGACCTCACAATTCTTCATCCTTAACTCTTCATTTTTAACTTTAATAAATGGAAACATACTACGACCCAAAAGACCTGAAGAACTTCGGGAAAATCGGTGAGTTCGGGCAAGAACTAGCGGATAAATTTTTTGATTATTACGGCAACGTATTCAAGGATTCGGCCTTGTCGGCGCGTGAAAAATCACTCATCGCCTTGGCGGTAGCGCACGCAGTACAATGTCCTTACTGCATCGATGCGTACACCTCAGACACTTTGGAAAAAGGATATACAGAGGAGCAGCTGATGGAAGCTGTTCATGTGACAACAGCCATTCGCGGAGGAGCATCACTCGTGCATAGCGTTCAAATGATGAAGCAGGCGAAAAAACTCATGATGTAAATGAAGTCATTGTTCGCTTCACACAATCCTTTGGCTACTCCAGCTGTCCAATTGGATGTCTTGCATAAGCTTGCATTGACTCCTTTTTCGGAGCGCATAAAAAGCGCCGGTTTGGATGAGATTAAACCCTTGCCGATATCCATTCTCCAAGTGAATTTGGGAAAGATGTGCAACCAGACGTGCAAGCATTGTCATGTGGATGCAGGTCCTGACCGCAAGGAGATCATGTCGCGTGAAACGATGGAACAGTGTCTTTCTGCGCTGCGTGGTTCAACAATTCAAACAGTTGATTTAACTGGCGGAGCACCCGAAATGAATCCCCATTTTCGTTGGTTCGTGGAGGAATTGACTGCGTTAAACAAACATGTCATTGTCCGTTGCAATTTGACGATCATTCTTGCCAATAAGAAATACCACGATTTACCTGATTTTTTTAAAGCGCATCACGTCGAAGTGGTTTCATCATTGCCTCATTTTACGGCACTGCGGACAGATCGCCAACGGGGGGAAGGGGTGTTTTTAAAATCAATTGAAGCTCTTCAAAAACTGAATGCTGTTGGATACGGCATTGTAGGTAGTGGGCTTTTATTGAACCTTGTTTACAATCCAACGGGGGCCATTTTACCTTCTGACCAAAAAGGATTAGAGGCGGAATTCAAACTGCGATTGAAGACTGAATTCAACATCGATTTTAACGCGCTCTTTTCGATTACCAACATGCCAATTAGTCGCTATCTCGAGTTTTTGATGGAAAGTGGAAACCTGGAAGCCTACATGGAAAAATTGGTGGAAGCCTTCAACCCCTTATCCGCACAAAATGTGATGTGTCGAAACACCATTTCTGTTGGTTGGGATGGAACCTTGTACGACTGTGATTTCAATCAAATGCTTGAGCTCCCTGTGAATTCGACGAAAACGAATATCCGAGATTTTGATGAACAGGCACTTGGACTTCGTTCGATTTGTGTAGATGACCATTGTTACGGTTGCACTGCTGGAGCAGGGTCGAGTTGTGGTGGAGAAATTGCCTGAAGCCCCTCACTTTGCTAAACAATTTCATTGCTTTTGTGTTACTGAACTAATCGCTACCTTTGCAGCGGTTTTGTTAACCTCAACAAATGATCCAGACAGATATAATTATCATTGGTGCCGGGCCTGTAGGACTTTTCACCGTTTTCGAAGCAGGACTCTTGAAACTGCGTTGTCACCTGATTGATTCACTTCCACAACCTGGAGGACAATGCTCCGAAATTTATCCGAAAAAACCCATATACGATATTCCAGGTTTTCCTTCTGTCCTTGCAGGTGAACTGGTAGATAATTTAATGGAGCAAGCAGCGCCATTTAAACCCGGATTTACCTTGGGTGAGGCGGCCATGTCGATTGTAAAAACCGATGAAGGCAAGTTTATTGTTACAACGATAAAAGGAACTCAACACGAAGCTCCTATCGTCATGATTGCGGGTGGATTGGGCGTATTTGAACCACGTAAGCCACCGATTTACAACTTGGAAGCATTTGAAGATAAAGGAGTTGAATACATTATCAAGGACCCAGAATTTTATCACGGCAAGCGCTGTGTGATTGCGGGTGGTGGTGATTCTGCATTGGACTGGTCCATTTTTCTTACAGAAAACAACATCGCAAGTGAAGTGGTTCTTGTTCATCGAAGCAGCTCATTCCGAGGTCACCTCGACTCTGTTCAGAAGGTGATTGACATGGCCGAAAAAGGAAAAATCAAGTTGGTAACTGAAGCGGAGGTAACGGGAATCAATGGGAATGGAAAAGTGGAGAATGTGGTGATTACGCACCAAAAAAATGGTGAAATGATCCAAGAAGCCGATCACTTTATACCATTGTTCGGGTTGAAGCCAAGCTTAGGACCAATCGCTGATTGGGGATTGGAGATAGAGAAAAGTGCAATCAAAGTCGATACGAAGGACTATTCAACAAACATACCTGGGATATATGCCATTGGCGATGTCAATACCTACGAAAATAAATTGAAGCTGATCTTGTGTGGATTCCACGAAGGGACCTTGGCGGTGCAGTCAGCTTTTGCGCGCATCCATCCCGACAAAAAGAATATCCTGAAATACACCACAGTGAATGGTGTAAATGGGTTTTAATATGACCTACTTGCGTCTTTAAAAAGCAATGAACAGAAGGAACATCAACGCCGTTGTTATCTTGGGAATCATTTCCCTGGCAAGCATCCTTCTTGTGCAAATGGTTTGGATCCGAAAGACCATCGCCATGCAGCAAACGAACATTGCCATTCAGGAGTATGAAGACAGCCTAAACCTCAAGCAATTTTCTGAACAAGCACACATCGCATTGAGGAATGTCCTGGAAGAAATTTCAACCCAACATGCCGATAGTTCGGACCTTTATGGTGCAGTAAAGCAGGTGCGAACAAATTATTTCGCGGTAGATGTCAACGAAGAATTGCATCCATATTACCTCGAAACGTTGCTCAAACGAGAATTCTACGACCAAAGTATCCACCAGGATTTTCAATATGGAATTTATGACTGCTTCACGGATTCGATCGTTTTTGGGAATCTCATCAAATTCACCAAGGACTCACTCTATGCTCCAGTTTCGGATACACTAAATGGCATCACATCGGCAAAGTTGAGTTGGAAGAAGGATGGACATTATTTCACGGTTTATTTTCCAAATGTTGTGGCCAAAAGCATTCAATCTCTGGACGAACTCATTTCACCGTGGATTTACGTGACCATTATTGTCCTCTTGGTCTTGGTGTTTTTTGGGTACTCCATCAATGTCATTGTGCGCCAAAAACGGGTATCGGAAGTGAAAACAGATTTCATCAATAACATGACACACGAACTGAAAACGCCAATTTCCACCATAGGTTTGTCCAGTGAAATGTTGATGAAAAGTGACTTTTCCAATGATCCTGAA
>CAMBMC010000246.1 GCA_945868555.1 Chitinophaga pinensis
TGATTAAAGCTGCGAATCGAAAACCAGCTCCATGGGTCTTAGACATGTTATCGTCAGGAGAAAATTCGTTTTACAAACTAGAAAAAGGAAGCAAACAGTATTTCGACGTTGCTTCAAAGTCCTATAAAACGATCCCTGGGACAGAAGAATTGGTGATTTTGGATGCCTTACGGAGTGAAAACAAAATTTGGGGCAATGCAGACACCACACTCGTTCACCTTGGAGACGGCATTCTAAACCTCGAATTCCACACAAAAATGAACACCATAGGTGGTGGCGTCATCGAAGGAATCAACAAAGCCATTGACATGGCAGAAAAAGAATACAAAGGACTTGTCATCTCCAACACAGGACAAAATTTTTCTGCCGGTGCCAATGTCGGGATGATCTTTATGATGGCGGTCGAACAAGAGTACGATGAATTGAATTTTGCCGTCAAGGCCTTTCAGGACACGATGATGCGGGTGAGGTATTGCGATGTGCCTGTAATCGTTGCCCCTCATAATCTCACTTTGGGGGGAGGATGTGAACTGTCCATGCATTCCGATAAAGTGGTCGCTCATGCTGAAATGTACATGGGATTGGTTGAATTCGGTGTCGGTGTCATTCCTGGCGGCGGAGGCTCAAAAGAATTTGCGAAGCGACTTTCCGATGAATTGAAAGATGGCGATATTAAAATCAACCGCATGCGTGAGCGCTTCCTGACCATTGGTCAAGCTAAAGTATCTACATCCGCTTATGAGGCATTCGACTTGGGTTATTTGCGTGAAGGAACCGATGAAGTTGTTGTAAGTCGTGACCACCAATTGACACGCGCCAAAGCTGCAGCGTTGGAACTAGCAAACAAAGGATATGTGGCGCCGAAACGCGAAAAGAACATCACCGTAATGGGACAAGAAGGCCTTGGAATCGTTTATGTCGGAGCAAACACAATGCTTTCTGGAAATTACATGTCAGAGCACGACCGTGTGATTTCCGAAAAACTAGGTTTCGTGCTCTGTGGAGGTGACTTAAGCGAAAACACGGTTGTTTCCGAGCAGTATTTGCTTGATTTAGAACGGAAAGCATTTGTGGAATTGTGCGCTGAGCGCAAGACTTTGGAACGCCTGGAGAGTCTAGTAAAAAACGGTAAAATTTTGAGAAATTAATCATGGGACAAAAAGCGTATATAGTAACTGGATTCAGGTCAGCAGTTGGAAAAGCAGGTAAAGGCGGTTTTCGTTTTTACAGACCCGACGATTTAGCAGCTGATGTCATTAAACACTTAATGGCGTCTGTACCGCAATTGGATAAAATGCGGGTGGATGACGTGATTGTTGGGAACGCGACACCAGAGGCCGAACAAGGGTTAAATGTCGGACGAATGATTTCGCTGATGGGATTAAACACCAATAAAGTACCAGGTATGACCGTCAATCGCTATTGTTCTTCAGGATTGGAAACTATTGCCATTGCCACAGCAAAGATTGAAGCAGGAATGGCAGAATGCATCATTGCAGGTGGTGTTGAATCGATGTCGGTCATGGCGATGGGTGGATGGCGCATTGTTCCAAATCCAAAAGTGGGAAAAGAAAATCCGACGTGGTACTGGGGAATGGGCCTCACTGCCGAAGCGGTTGCCAAGCAATACAATGTAAGCCGTGAGGAGCAAGATGCTTTTGCCTTACACTCCCATGAAAAGGCAATTGCAGCGATTCAATCCGGACGGTTCCGCGACGACATCGTTCCCGTAAATGTTGAGCGCATTTTTCTCGATGAAAATGAAAAACGTCAGGTGCAAAATTATACCATAGACACCGACGAAGGTCCACGGGCAAGTACCCTAGATGCTTTGGCCAAACTAAAGCCTGTTTTCGCCATGGGAGGATCAGTCACTGCTGGAAACTCGTCGCAAACATCCGACGGTGCTGCTTTTGTGCTGGTGATGTCAGAACGCATGGTGAAAGAATTGAATCTTGAGCCAGTTGCACGCTTGGCGTCGTATTCCGTTGTTGGAGTTGAACCGCGCATCATGGGAATTGGTCCTGTCGATGCCATTCCGAAAGCCATCGCTGCAGCAGGACTCACACTAAATGACATCAAGCTCTTCGAATTGAATGAGGCCTTCGCATCACAGTCCATCGCAGTAATTCGAGAAACTGGTTTAGACCCTAGCCTTGTGAATGTGAATGGCGGTGCGATTGCTTTAGGTCATCCACTGGGCTGCACTGGAGCAAAGTTGAGTGTTCAGATCATGAACGAACTGAAAAAACGTCAACAAAAATATGGTGTTGTTACGATGTGTGTTGGCACCGGACAAGCCGCTGCTGGGGTTATTGAGATGTTGTAGGGATTTGATGCCTGCGGCAATTTGATTGCTGTGCAAATTTAGAATTTGATGCTGCGCAATTTAGAATTTGATGCTGCGCAATTTGTTCCTGACGGAATTTGATGCTACGCAATTTAGAATTTGATGCCTTCGGCAATTTGATCCTAAAGGAATTTGGTGCCAGAGGCAATTTCGAAGTACGATCAAGTCCTTGTTCCATGTTCCATCAGCGAAGCGGTCCATTGTCCCTTTGTCTTTTGTCTTTTGTCATCCAGTCCCTTGTAACTTCGATACTGCTGCGCACCTCAGTCCAAGTCTTGACATCTTAATATCTTGAAGTCTTAATATCTAAATAGGACTACCTTTACCACATGAATAAATCACAACACACCATTGACCTTGCTTTGAAAAGTGCTGGGTTCGAATCATTGAACGACTTACAGCGCGAAACCATAGATGCACACACCAAGCATGACCAGTTGCTCATCCTTTCTCAAACAGGTTCAGGGAAGACACTTGCTTTTCTCTTGCCTTTATTGTGCAATCTGAAACAAGATTCAACAGGCATACAAGCATTGATTTTAGCGCCATCGCGTGAATTGGCCATTCAAATTGAAACAGTATTCAAGTCATTAAAGTCAAATTTTAAAGTCCTCACGTGCTACGGTGGACATTCGATGCGCACAGAAATCAACAGTTTGACCGAAGCCCCAGCGGTGCTCATTGGGACACCTGGAAGAATTTGTGACCACATTACACGTGGACAGCTAGACCTCAGCCAAGTGAAGCAATTGGTGATTGACGAGTACGACAAATGTCTTGAATTTGGCTTTGAGGATCAGATGAAATTCATGCAAATTGAACTCACAGGAGTGAGAAAAACCTGTTTGGTTTCAGCGACAGAACTCAAGGAATTTCCAACGTACTTATCTTTCAACGATCCGGGCATTGTAAACCACTTGGGCAATTTTCAGGAACCAGACATCACCTACTACAACGTTGCGTTTACCTCTGATGGAAAATTTGAACGCTTGTTTGATCTGCTCTGTTCATTCAATGGTGAATTGACTATCGTTTTCTGCAACTTCCGTGAGGCGACAGAAACTATTGTAGATTATTTAAACTCTATGAACTACGAAGCCGTGGCCTATCACGGTGGCATGGAACAAGAAGACCGCGAACGCGCATTGATCAAATTCAGAAATGGAAGTTTTCATACACTTATATGCACTGACCTTGGTTCTCGTGGACTAGACATTCCTGAAATACAACATGTGGTGCATTTCCAATATCCGCAAAACGCCGAAGCATACACTCACCGAAACGGACGGACTGCACGAATGAAAGCTAACGGAAGTGCTTATCTGATGATCAACAAAAGCGAAGATACTCCCGATTATTTGGACGTTCCGAGCACAGCCTACACACCACCTACCGGAAAAAACACCCCTCTCCGCAGCCCTTGGGTAACGCTTTATTTTAGCGCCGGAAAAAAAGATAAAATCAACAAAATCGATTTGGTCGGTTTCCTCGGACAAAAAGGGCAATTGCAGAAACATGAAATTGGACTCATCATCGTTCAAGATCGATCTTCTTTTGTCGCTGTTCCAAGAAAGAAAGCCAAAGCACTATTGGAGACCGTGCGCGATCAAAAAGTCAAAGGTCAGAAATTGCGCATTGCTATAGCGAAGTAAATGCCTCAGGAAATAAATTACAATATGCACGCATAGCATATTGGTGAATTTTGTATATTCGATTGTCACATTTTTAAGGTGCAGAACATCATGGAAAACGCAGAGAAAAATCCAATTAAAGGCGGCGAGTTTATTATCCGTAACGTCACACCAAATGAAATCTTTACACCAGAAGAATGGTCTGAGGAACAAGGGATGATTGCACAAATGTGTGACGATTTCATTCTACAAGAGGTCACACCGAACATTGAGCGGATTGATGCCATGGAACCCGGTCTAATGGAAAAACTCTTAG
>CAMBMC010000247.1 GCA_945868555.1 Chitinophaga pinensis
ACCTTTAAATAAAAACGAGCATGGCAAAAAAGCAAAAAATCTTTGTGTTAGACACCTCAGTATTGTTGCACGATCATCAGGCAATCACAAACTTTAAGAAGAACTATGTTGCCATACCCATCACGGTTTTGGAAGAGTTGGATAAGTTCAAAATTGGAAACGACATGAAGAATTTTTCTGCTCGGGATGTTATACGGCAAATTGACAAACTTTCATCCCACGGAAGTTTACAAGATTGGATAAGTTTAGGAAAAGAACTAGGGAACTTCAAAGTAGTGCTTGACAATAATCCCAAGGAAATCAACGCGGAATACGTCTATTCAGCAGGGAAGAATGACCATAAAATTATAAATGCAGCCCTTGTTTTAAAAGAGACGGAGCATAAGATGGAGGTTGTTCTTGTCACCAAGGACATTAACTTGCGTATCAAGGCAAAGGCATTAGGGATCAATGCAGAGGATTATGAAACAGGTAAAGTCGAAGTAAAGGAGGAAGGAACCTCCAACATGATTGATCATGTTGACTCGGAAATTATACGGCACATCTTCCATGCAGGGAAAGTGGATGAAAATGGAATTCTTGGTAAGAAGAAGATAACCAATGGGTATTATATTTTAAAGAATGGAAAGTCATCGTCGCTTGCGTTTTACGACCATTTCACAGACCAATTGGAACGCATTGAAAAAGAATATGTGTACGGCATTAAACCGAAGAATGCCGAGCAGGCCTTTGCATTTCATGCTCTGATGAATCCGCACATCAAATTGGTGGCTTTACAAGGAGTTGCAGGCACAGGAAAAACTTTACTCGCATTGGCTTCTGCACTCGAACAAAGCAAGAATTATCATCAAATCATTCTAGCTCGACCGATTGTTCCGCTTTCCAATAAGGAAATTGGGTTTCTTCCGGGTGATGCGAATGACAAAATTGGACCATACATGGAACCACTTTGGGACAATTTGAAATTCATAAAGTCGCAGTTTAGTGAAAATGAAAAGAAGTATAAGTCTATCCTTGAAATGGAAAACTCGGGTCGCATCGTGATTACGCCTTTAGCATTCATTCGAGGCCGGAGCTTGTCAAATATTATGTTCATTGTAGATGAGGCCCAAAATCTTACCCCGCACGAAGTGAAAACAATCATCACACGGGCTGGAGAGAATACCAAAATTGTATTTACTGGTGACGTAAATCAGATTGATACACCTTATTTGGACGAATATTCGAACGGCTTGGCCTATCTCATTGATCGACTAAAGGGGCAGAAATTGTTTGCTGATGTGCTGCTTGAAAAAGGGGAGAGGTCCGAGTTGGCGAATTTGGCAAATGATTTATTGTAGCATTTATGAAGATAAAGCATTCTTTAATGCAGCCGCTAAAGAACCGTACTTAAAACAATATCCAGTATCCTTTATTTTGTGATTCGAGGCGCTTGTTCCTTTCAAAAGCACATCCGCCATTTCTCCGAACAGCGCACGCAATACAAAGGAAGGAACCGCTGGAAAGATAAATGGCTTCTTGAGTTCTTGAGCTAGTTCCTTCATAAACACACGATTAGTCTCGCACATTGCTACGGCGTTGTATGCACCGCTCAACTGATGGTCTATGGCGTGAATGATGATGCCAACCAAGTCAGCAGCATGGATCCAGGGCATGAATTGTTTCCCTGTACCAAGCGGCGAACCAGCTCCTAGTTTAATCGCGGGCAACATGCGTTTTAATGCGCCCCCATCAGGGCCCAAAACGACAGCGATGCGAACTTTCATCACTGGACATTTCGCAGTAAAAACATCGGCGCTATTTTCCCATTCTTTGACCAAGTGTGAAAGGAAATCACTTCCGAAAGGATCGGTTTCAGCATGTTGAACATCACTTGTGTCAAATCCATAGGCATTAATTCCAGAGGCAGAAATGAATTGCTCAAGGTGTGGCATGTGGTCAATCTTACTAAACAAAAACGCATTTGTACCTGCCCTTGAAGACAAAAGATCTTTTTTTCGTTCTTTTGTCCACCGTTGTTCAGCTATACCAGATCCACATAGGTTTATGAGCACCTGCACTCCTTCGAATGCGGCCACATCAATTTCTCCTTGATCGGGATTCCAAGAAAAGACATTCGTTGCCCCAGATTTTCTGGATAATATGCGCACGTCATGTCCAGCTTGGCTCAACTCTTGAACGAGCGCTTTACCAATAAAGCCGGTCCCACCAGCGATCAGTATTTTCTTTGATTCTGCCATATACATTAAACACGTTCAAGATGAAAAGGTTGATTTATTCGTCAAAAAACAAGCGTCCATTGATCCATTCTGGATCTAGGTTTGCATTTTTTTTGGAGTAAAATGAAAGAGCAGGCTCGTTCCATTCCAATACTTGCCAGTCCATTCGTCGTACATTTCGTGCTTTGGCGATGTCAACGACCTGGTCAAATAGCTGAGATCCGATGCCATCGCGACGAAATTCTGGAAGAATGAAGAAGTCTTCGAGGTAGAGACATTTGCCTTTCCACGTGGAGTAATTTGTGTAAAAAAGTGCAAATCCAATGATTTGATCCGCTACTTCGACAACGAGAGCTTCGCAAATTTTCTCTTCAAAAAGATGAAGTGCCAAATCGCTTGCTGTATTTTTTACTTGCTCGGGCGCTTTTTCGTAGAGTGCTAAGGCGTGAATCAACGACATGATCGCCTGCTCATCCCCGGGTCTTGCAGCACGAATCGTCATGTTTATTGTACGCCTGCGAGGTTGAAACGTAAACGAATTCCCGTACTCATATTCCCTGTAGGGAAGGCGGTAGCAATCTTCGGTGTATTGATCACCTGGTCGTAGTACAACTGAACAGTTAAGTTCTGTGTTAGGTTATAATCAGCAGACGTCTTGATTGAAATTACACGCTGTCCTGCAGTTGCTTGGTTGGTATTTTCTACGACTTTACGAATCACGGTCAAATTGTCTCTAAAGGAGAAGTCGAAGCGAATGTTTAAGTCGGCAGCAGGAATTTTCTCGAACGGTAGTTTTACTTTGGCAAACTTATATCCTGCACCAATCACCCATTCATCACCGATGACCTCCGTCACCTGGTTGTTGTTCATTGAAAGGGTTGCAGAACGGTCTTTTTTGTACTCGAATTTGGTCAGTAGTGATTGACCTTTGATGTTCCATGTCGCATCGAACCCAAAGAGTGGTGAGAAACGCTGTGTCAAAGTTAGGTTTTGAATTTGTCGTCCAGCTAGGAAGTTGTTGTTGATGTCCAGTCCCGATGCATTGCCGCCGGCATCAAATTCAGCATTTAAGTTTGTCTGCAAACCAGTCACACTCACTGTAGAGCTGTAGGCATGACGAATCACGAAGTTCTTTACGTATTTCTTTGCGAAATCGAATTTTGTCAACCCGTTGTAGTTGATGGACCAGTTTGGTAGTGGCATGTTCTTTATTGGGTTGATGTTTTTCTCATTTACTGTTCGATCGGTATAGGAAGTCAAGAAAGCTCCAATGATCACTTCTTGCTGAGTTCCGTTGTATCCGCTGTAATATCCAGATGTCAAAGCAGATGAATTGGTGTTGTTTGCACCAAGTATCTGAGAAACCAATGGACGATTGGTCAAGAGGTTATCAAATACGGAAGACGAATATTCCTTACCGATTAAAGCAAATGCAGAACCAATTCCGATGGTAGAATAGGTGAGTGTTCCAGTTTCAACGCGGCTTTGACCTTCATACTGTTGGGACGATTCGTTCCAACGGAAGAATTCATTTGAATTGTTTCCGAAAGTGCGGTTCAATGAAAGCTCAATGGTCAGGTCCTTCAGTGGTTCAAGCGATGCACGCATGGTTAAGTTCTTCGAGTGCGTCATTGTATATTGCTTGTTCAAATCCTGATTTTGCACCAACCAACCGTTGTTTGCAGCAGTTTCAGCAATGTTATAACCCGTTTCTCTTCCCCAAATGTCATAGCGTTGCTGTCCAAACACAAATCCACCTAGCGGCGCGTTAAACGACGGGTTAAAGCCAAGTATTCTAGTTTCTTGATTGTAGCCCGGAAGCAATGTTCCATCATTGAGCGCATACGTTGCGGATACGTTTCGAACAGTCATCAATGCGCGGGCAAGGAAACCGGCTACTGGATGAACCTTTCCACCACGTTTTTTCTCTTGTTCTTTTCTTTTGTCCTCGCGTTCTTTCTTTCGTTTTGCTTTTGCTTTTTCCTTTTCGGTCATTTCTGACTCGTCCTTTTCGGGTTCTTT
>CAMBMC010000248.1 GCA_945868555.1 Chitinophaga pinensis
CAGTTTCATCCAATAAAAAAACCTGAGCCAAATGACTCAGGTTTTTCTGTGTAGCGGGGACACGACTCGAACGTGCGACCTTCGGGTTATGAGCCCGACGAGCTACCAACTGCTCCACCCCGCAATATATCTTTTATTGCCTATTTCAATTCATTCTCGAACTTGCGTCCGTCAGCTGACGGATATGAGCCCGACGAGCGACTCCGGAAATTAGAGACTCCACTCAGCACTATATTCTATTGAAACAATAAATTCAAATGCAGTGCAAAGCTACGCATTCATTGTTCAAAAAACAAATTTACTTTGAAATGCCCGAAACAATTAATCGTTGTGTTGCTCCTCAACATGCTTTTCGGTTGAATTCTTTACAACATCTCCGCGCAATTCGGGACGGCGGATTTTACCGCCTGTATTGCCAACAATCATCATTAATCCAAAGGTAGTAGCCGCCAAAGATAATACAGCACTTTTCATGAGACCTTGTTTTGAATGTTTCGTTTCATTTGAACCCTTGGAGCGCCACATCACAATGAGTAAAATCAGCGCAGCAATCGCCAAAGCTATCATCAAGATAAGTCCTGTTTCCGCCAGCTCCTCGTGCTCATGAATCATGTCATGCGAAGAATCTTTAAATTGTTCGGCTACTTCTTCAGCACCTTCACCTGTAAAATAGGTCGGTAAGGTAACAATACCAGTCGCGATAAATGTGATTAAGCCCGTTTTTTCTAGGGTGTTGTTTCGACGAAACATTCCAATCCCGAAAATAACTGCTCCAATGAATACTCCGATAATAGGTGCATGATTGAGAATTAAATGCATGTGTCCTGCGTTCATAAGATTTAGTTTTCAGCGAATGTATCGTTTTATTCTAAATGGCAAAATGATTTATGTCAGCATTTATTCATCTGGATGTAATAAGAGGCTTGTAATGTAACTAGGTTCTTCAAAGTGCAAGAAAAGCAGAGATTGGATTACATAACAAGTATTAATTTCCTAAAAACATTAAATAAATTAAAGTTTTAGGAATTTCAATACCTTTGTACAAAGCAAACAAAACTAGCGCAGTTACAGAAGTGACGGCGCTTTTTCTTTTTAACCTCATTTTCATTCTGTTTCTCGCTCTTGTGTTTTGCTTTTCTCTCAGAATGAGAAGCAGCACGAAAACGAAGAACAAAAAAGTGTTAAACTACCTCTTCCAAGACAAAGCATATAAATCCTGAATAACCTTAACTTAGCAACTAAACAAGGTACGTTCAATGCTCAGAATTTTCAAACCAACATCACTTCGGGGAAATCTTGAACGCAACACGTATTTTGAAGGATGGTTTCAAAAGGTTTACGCGAAGGAATATCAGTCATCCTTTGTAATCATTTATGGTTACGCTACCCAAAATACGGAAGATAAATTTGGATTCATTCAGATTCTCTTTCCCAATAAAGCAACAGAAATCATCTATTTTAATAAAAATGAGTTTTCATGCGATCCCGACCGACACATTGTTCGAATGGGCGAAAACCTATTGACCACTGAGCTCATTCAAATCAATACGAAAGACCTTAACATTCATTTGAAATTGATGAATAACCAAGTGGTAAAGACATTCAGAAATTCAATGGGTTACAGTTATTTCCTCCCCAATCTGCCCTGCTATCATGCTGTTTTGAATACAGGACATCGCGTGACGGGTGAAATAAAACAAAAGAATGATTGCTTCATCTTTGAGGACGAACTGGGGTACCTTGAAAAGAATTGGGGAAGCTCTTTTCCTAAAACGTATTACTGGCTGCATGCGGTGGATCCCAATGATCCGCAAGTGAGTCTTCTGTTTTCAATAGCCGAAATTGAATGGATCGGTAAAAAATTTAACAGACATGTTGGTCATGTTCATTTTGATGAAAAACAGCTTGATTTTCGCTCTTTAAAAAATGTGGCTGTTTCTTTTCAACGTTCAAGTAAAGACGAACATGAGATTCGACTTACCAGTAAGACCTTACAGATGGAGATTACAATAAGGCATAGAAGCAAGGTGCAATTCAAGGGGCCCTCCAAGGGAAGATTATCAAGAGATATCATTCATTTTCCTGATGCAATCATCCAAATTCGACTTTCCGAAAATAATAAAGTCCGAATGTTACATCTCATTGGGAACTTTGAGAATTTAGGCTCATTTTAATTTTTTTGGTTTGTTGAATGATAAAAGTATGTGAGAAGAATCGGATTTTTCATTTCTTATGAACTACTTTAACAACCGATTTCATTAAATAATTTTTGAACCGTTGTTGAATGGATTCTCATTCGTTTGAACGAACTTTATTGAATCCTTAAAAATGAGACAAACAAGATGAGCAGAATATTCCTATTGATTTTGACATTCATTCCAATGCTGAGTATTGGGCAGAATTACACCTCTTATTTTACCGGCAATCCTACAGATGTTGTTTCAGCCCCGAGTGGTGGCTTATGTTTAATGGGAGGTGCATCTGAGGACGACAATGCCATGAAGTGGTTTCTGCAACAAGCCAATGGGGGGGATGTTTTGATTTTAAGAACATCGGGTTCTGATGGGTACAATTCCTATTTATATTCTGGTTTGGGAATAACCGTGAATTCGGTTGAAACGATCGTTTGTAGCAATGCATCGGCGAGTAATGATCCCTACATTCTTCAAAAAATACAACAAGCTGAAGCGATCTGGTTTGCAGGTGGCAATCAATGGACTTATGTTTCTTACTGGAGGAATACCCCGATGGAAGAACAGATCAATCAGGCACTTACTCAACGGAATAGTGTGATCGGAGGAACGAGTGCAGGAATGGCCATTCAAGGAAAGTATTATTTTTCCGCCCAAAATGGAACAGTCACTTCTTCAGCAGCACTGGGAAATCCATTTAACAGTCAAATGACCGTTGATTCCACTCACTTTATTGAAAATTCAGTACTAAGCAATGTCATCACGGACACACATTTTGATAACCCTGATCGTAAAGGCAGACTCATTACATTTTTGGCAAGGATAAGTGCTGATTATGGTCAATTTGCAAAAGCAATCGCTTGTGATGAATATACAGCCGTTTGCATCGACACAAATGGTATTGCCAGAGTTTTCGGTGGATCTCCTGCGTACGACGATAATGCGTACTTTATTCAATCCAATTGTGAATTGGAGAGTCCTCTTCCTGAAAATTGCACACCTGGAATTCCGTTAACTTGGGATTTAGGAGGTTTAGCGCTAAAAGTCTATCAAATAAAGGGGGATGCTGCGGGAACAAAAACTTTTGATTTAAATGATTGGCAAACTGGAGTCGGTGGAACTTGGTATAACTGGAGTTCTTCAAATGGCGTTTTTAGCCAAGAAACGGGTGCTGCATTGAATTGCAATGGTGCTTCTACTGATGAATTGACAGATGATTTTGCGGTGAACATTTACCCCATCCCTTTCACGAGTCATCTCAATATTCAAATCGATCAAGCTATCGAGGAATATCAATTAATCAACGTGTTTGGACAAGTTGTTTGGAAAGGGGAGCGCATCGACACCTACGATTTTTCGCATTTGCCCTCTGGATTTTATGTGCTAAAAATGCAAAGCGGTAAGGTCATTCATTTAAGACGCGTAGTAAAAAGTTAAAGGATTATACTTTCTCGAAGTCGCTGACAAAGAGTTTTTGGAAATATAAAGAATGGTTCAAATTGCACATCATTATTCATTATTCTCGGTTTGTATGGTAGATAGTAGTTTTGAAAAAGGTCTGAACTATCGTACTTTTTGAGGGAGGATTTTAATAGAATTATTGAATGTGAGTTTACATGAAGCAATCCCAGATTAGAGCGAGAAGGAGAGTGACCCTTCGAGTACCTCAGGGTAAGGAGCGAAGAAAAACAGAGTGGAGTTTCATCACTCTCGCTATTTATCCCGATACTTCGGAACTTCACTTTTAGCCCTGAGTTCATCGAAGGGTCACTCTGTTTTAGTGGACCCTATCGGGGTCAAACAATCCTATATCGAAATGGATTAAGCTTCTTGATAGATCAATTCCAAAATTTCCCAAGGGTAAACCATTGCTTTGCTTGATTCATTTCTTCATTCGCTCTCATTATACCCTCGGGTTGAAACCAGGGGTATAATGAAGAATCTCATTTAATTCCTTTCCAACTTTTGGTCTTGATTCGAACTCATCCAGATCAGCGAATCGATCTACC
>CAMBMC010000249.1 GCA_945868555.1 Chitinophaga pinensis
CGTTTGAATGTTCTCAGCTTGATCGTCTGGAATAGCAATGTTGAATTCTTTCTCGAACTCCATAATCAACTCAACAGTGTCAAGTGAATCTGCTCCTAGATCGTTTGTGAAAGACGCTTCATGCGTTACTTCACTTTCTTCAACACCTAGTTTATCTACGATGATAGATATTACTTTTGATTTGATATCAGACATTATTTCTCTATTTAAAGTTTTAAAGATGCAAAGAAAAAAACATTGCGCTAAAAAACCAAATAAAAGCGCATAATCTTATACCCAATCGTATATGGAAAGAATTTTAAACACAATTTTTATCGATTTTACACGAGTAATTTGTCCATGTAACTTGATTGATATTGGCAAGTCCTTCCTACCTTTGCACCATGAAAAAGCACCGCCTTGCGTTGTTCGTGTCGGGAACCGGAAGTAACGCATTGAATATCGCCACTTATTTCAGCCAACACCACTCCATAGAAATTGGATTGTTCGTCACAAATAATGCGGCATCACCTGCGATTCAAGTGTTTCAAAGAATGGACATTCCATGTGAAATCATGGATAATACTCAGGCAGCAGATGGAAACTTCCTCATTGACCTTTGCTCCGCTCATACCATTGACCATATCGTACTTGCAGGATATCTTCGGTTGATTCCATCCTCATTTATTCACGTTTTTAACTCACGTATTTTTAACATACACCCAGCGCTATTGCCAAATTTTGGTGGCAAAGGGATGTATGGCAGTCGAGTACACGCCGCAGTGCTTGAGGCAGGTGAAGTCGAAAGCGGAATTACAATTCATCTTGTCAATGAACATTTTGATGAGGGGAGAACACTTGCTCAGTTTCATTGTTCTGTTGATCAAAACGACACAATTGAAACACTTCGTGTCAAGGTTCAGCAGTTGGAACACGCCCATTATCCTGTTGTCATCGAACAAACCCTCAACTTAGAAAACCATGTTTGATTTTTTCAATGAATTCAATTGGACAGAGTTGTTCAAGGCATCCACAGTTTTATTCGCCGTAATCGACATTGTTGGGTCAGTGCCCATCATCATCAAACTTAAGGAAACCTCAGGTTCAATTCATGAGGGGCGCACAAGTTTTGTGTCTTTGGGGATTATGATTGGGTTCTTGATACTTGGAGAGAATATCTTAAAATTATTTGGTGTAACCATCGAATCTTTTGCTGTGGCTGGTGCAGTCATTTTATTCGCAATGGCCTTGGAAATGATTCTAGGAATCCGCGTGTTTCGCGATGAAGTTTCGGGAAAAACAGCGAGCATCGTCCCCTTGGCGTTTCCAATTATTGCTGGAGCAGGAACACTCACCACATTGATTTCATTGAAGGCCGAATTCGCTCAAATCAATATTATTCTTGCGATCCTCATCAACGTGATTGTTGTTTATGCTGTATTGCGTTTGACGAATAAAATAGAACAGCTTCTGGGTATCGGTGGCATTGCAATCATCAAAAAAGTATTCGGAATCATCTTGATGGCCATTGCTATTAAATTGTTCACAGGGAATCTTGGTGCGCTTATTTAAGTGTTTCATTCGCGTGATTGAAATAGGTAAAAACCCATAAAAGATATGGTTTACATCTTAACCCCAGGTTGAAACCCGGGGTTCGATGTAAAGAGCCTCTGATTCAAATTGATCTCTAATTTTTTGATCTTATTCTTTGATCATTCGCTTCGTGTCAATGATTTGTTCATCGGCAACCAAGGCATACGTGTATGTTCCTGATGAGAGGTCTTGAGCGAACACACTTACCTGTCCTGCACCGCGCCCATTCACATCCATTGAATTCACCAATTTCCCGGTTGCATCATAAAAGTGAAGTTGTGCTCTTACGACATACTCAGGCAGGTAGTATCGAATCACCGTTGACTCTGCAAATGGATTTGGCACATTTTGATCGAGCACCACAGCGCTGCGGTCCGATAAACCGATCGATTGTACATTGGCCAATCCATTTGATCCATTAATGGGCAAAGCAGACTGCTGAGTGCATAAGCCCGGGATTAATGAGGAAATGCAGTTTTCCAAAAGATCAAGTCGGGATGTCAATGTCCCAACAGTTTCTTCAAGGGAATCAAGTCGTTCGTTCATCACCTCTATAATGGTTGTTTTTTTCTGCAGATCAGTCAACATCAAGGGGACCAATTGTGACATATCAACCACCTTGTAGGTAAATGGGGCTGACGTTTCAATACCTAATGTGTCGTACATCGCTGGATGTGTCACCTCACGCACGACGGACGGAATTACTTGTTCCACCTGCTGCGCGAGCACTCCATATCTGACTCCCTTTGGAAGATTTAATTGTTGAGCATTCCCCGTTTGTTTATAATTGAATGAAACGGTTTCTATTTGCATAAGTACTGAATCTGTGTTCACAAGCGCTTGAATGCTGTCCTTAAACGTTTCGTCGGAAGCGCCCCAAAGTGAGCCCCCCGATGTCAATACTGCGCCTGCAAAATAGCCTGCATAGGCTTGTCCAATGTATGTATCGGGAACATTCGCTTCACCATAAACGCCTATCGACATCGCTCCTCCTGCTCCGCTTCGAAACATTCCGCCAATATTTTGTTTTACGCAGCCATCGGCCTCAGCGCGAACGCCAACATTTTCGAAATACGTTATCCCCGTAGCGCCAAAATCTCCCCCATAATTTAAGCTGGTGGTGATGCCGCTGCTCGCCAAAGCGCGCACACCGGCTGTGTAATTGCTTCCACTTTGCGCCAAGGCATATAGGCCATGAACACGCTGTCCCATAAATGCGTAGCTGTAAATTCCATAGAGCTGATTGGCATTTAATGCATAGGATTTTACACCTGTTCTTGTTGGTATATTGACTCCGTTATAGGCATTCGAACGCACAAAAATTCCCGTCGCTAGATTGTCATTACTGATGGAAAGTCGAGCGGATGGATTGTATGAGCTTCCGCCAATGGTCACGGTATTGTTGGAATTCACCCCTGTATTGAACAAGATTTTATAGGTCTCCAAGGGCACCTCTGTGTCGTGATTGAGCGCTTGAGTGCCCCATTCGATTTGATTGTTCGCATTGATCCATGTGCCATTTGCTGCCGAAGTGATTGCATTCGTTGGCAAGGGCAAACCCCAAGTGCCATTTCCCAGAAGCACTTGATTGGGGTTTCCTGTAAAGTCTAGCCGTTTCACGGACAAGTCCGAATTGCTGCCATTCGGCGTGCCAATAAAAATCGCTGCTCCTGTTCCAGCTGGAACGTTCCGAATTCGTGCATCACCATTCACATCAAGAGTTGCGCTTGGTGTGTTGAGTACATTGATTCCCACACGACCATTTACTGGCGTAATGAGAAAATGTCCTGCAGAGGTGGTAAAAAAGTCGGTGTAGGTGTCATAGTTGTAAGACAAGCGAAATTGCCAGGTATTGTCACATACTTCAAGTCGGCGGTTGGCATTTACAACGTTTCCGGTAAGAATATCCGTTTGTTGCCCGATGCGCCAAAAATTATTTGTACCAACGGTGGCAGTAACCTGACCAAGCCGAGCAAACTTATATACCCCATTTTGGCTTGTCGCATTGAAGTAAAGTCCTTTGTAATTACCCAGTATTTCGAAGCGTTCTGATTGCGCACTGAGTTGGCCCATTTCACCCATAACGATATGACTTTCATCCCCCCCGGAATTGTTGCTTGTAAACAAGTCGAGATGAGAACCATTGCCTGATGTTGGATCGAAAATGCGGATCCCATTTCCATAATTCGCTGATTGACCATTGGAACCTTGCGACGTGAGAAAATTTCCTCGCGTGAAGGTCAAGAGCTTTTTTGAGTCAGTATACACAAAGATATCTGAATTGAAAAAGGTGCCGAAAATGTTATTGAATCCCGCTGGACCATTGTCAAAATTTCCACCGCGGACCCAGGCAAATTTTGCAATATTTTGGGCATTCATGCTTGATTGTGGGTATCCAGTTGGGCTTGAAGGTTGTTGTGCATTAGTCATAAAATTTAGAAGCAATGCAACGTAGAGTATTTCATTTTTCATGTGTTAAAGTTTTGCGCTTCAACAGTGGTAAAAAACAAAGTGCGAAATGGGGGATACGGACGATCTATGCGACACAGGATCTTGATGGCACCTGAATTTACATATATGGAGATTCTTCGAGTGGTTTTTTACAGCTGAA
>CAMBMC010000250.1 GCA_945868555.1 Chitinophaga pinensis
TGTTGTCAAATCAAAGGACTGAACGCCATTGTCCAAGAACTTCAGCATGTCTAATTTCAGAGGCAAGTGGTATTGTTCTGACCCTAAGTCTGTCCATGTAAGGCCAGAAAACTGGAAGGGTTGAAGTATGGCATCACTTCCAACATGGAAAGTCACGAAATGGTTGTAGTTGGCAATGCCATCAGGAATGGTATCTACGCGTGCTTCGACTTTCAGGAAGATATATCCAGAACACCACGTCCAGTACATGTCATTGGCGACTTGAATATTCAGTGGATCAGTGACGTCATACACCGTCGGATCTGCATGGTTATACGTCGTGCCAATTCCCACATTCCCACTCAAGGTGCTGTAGTCCCCATGTTTTCCTTCTTTGTTGAAAAAATCGATGCCACTTGTTCTAAAATCAAATAAAGCAGTGCGACACAATACAATCGAACCATTGCCAATTTCAGACGCGTAAAATTTCAAGTCTGTGAACTGAATATCATATCCTTGAGGAGTGACATAGGTCGAATCCAATTGCAAGTCAATACTGCCATATGTAGGTTGTACAGTGACTTTTAGCTTTTCCACAAGTGGAATTGGATCTGTAGGCTTGTCTTTGCAGGCCACCAACGTCAGCGCTACCAAAACAAATGTTAAAAGTGTTCTCATATTCCGTAATAACAAATGTAAGTAAAGAAGGTTTTACTTTTACCTTTATTGTCTGTTAAATCTTGAATTGAAATCCTTTTATGCCTGAATCAACTTCCCCTTTACTTGTCCTAAACGCATCTGCGGGAAGTGGCAAGACCTACAGTCTTGTAAAGCAATACATGAAAATGGTTTTGGCAGATTCAGCGAATGTGCTCCAATTTTCACAGATCATCGCCATGACCTTCACCAACAAGGCATCTTTAGAGATGAAAACACGGATTTTAAAAGCCTTGGATGAATTGAGTCATCCTGTAATTTACGGCAAAAAAAGCTCGGATTATGCGGAAGAATTGGGATTGGAAATGGGAATATCCGCTACCGAGGTGCACAACAGAGCACAAAGGGTACTGAAACATGTGCTTCATCGCTACGAGGATTTATTCGTCATGACCATTGATAAATTCAACCTTCGTTTGATACGTTCGTTTTCGCGCGATTTGGATTTGCCAAATGATTTTGAAGTGATTTTGAATGAAAGTGAGGTCATTGAAGAAGTGGTTGATGTCCTATTGAACCAGCTTGGAGACCAAGGCGTTCAGGAGTTGACGGAAACAGTTTTTGAATACGCGAAGAGCAATTTGGACGAAGGAGAACGTTGGAATTTCCGGGACCAATTGGTGGAGTTTGGAAAAGTGCTGAGTAAGGAGCGTGATCAATTGTTGATAGCCAAGCTGATGGGGATGGATTTTTCAGCCACTAAGCGACGTGAATTGAGGGATGAATACCGAAACTTGGAAAGAGAATTTCTAGCGCTGGTGAAGCAAGTTTCGGATCATTTTGTGCAGTTAGGTTTGAGCGATGATCAGTTGCCTGGCAAATCAACAACTGGCAATGCCATGCGGAAAATAGCAGGAATGAAATCCTTTCCTGATGCGCTTTTCAGTGCATCGTTTATTGAAAAACAGTGTAGTGTCGAACCTCCAAAGGGGCGAATCTTCCCGGAGGACTTAAGAAATTCATGCATTGAATTGCAACAACAATTTGATGCCTTATTACCGAATCTAGGTGTCTTGGGCGCCTTTCTAAAGAATTTCTACAACATGGCTTTGTTGCAGTACATGGCACGTTCCATTGACGGGATTAAAAAGGACAAGCAATTGATCCGAATCTCCGAATTTAACACACTGATCTCACAATTGGTCAGGGGAGAAGAAGCCCCTTTTATCTATGAGCGTCTAGGTAGTCGTTTTCACCATTTTTTGTTGGATGAATTTCAAGATACATCGCGCCTGCAATGGTTGAACATGGTGCCTCTTGTGCACGAATCGCTGGCAAATGAGCGAAGAAATTTAATTGTTGGTGATCCGAAACAATCGATTTATCGATTTAAGAATGGTGTGGCCGAACAGTTTGTGGCCTTGCCGCGCATTTTTAACCCCGAAAAGGAGGCGAAGATTGAAGAGTGGTCGCAGTTTTTTGAGGACATGGGCGAAGTGCTTCCTTTAGCCAGCAATTGGCGTTCGGCGCGACAAATTGTGGAATTGAACAACGACTTTTTTACGCTCTTGCGTGAATCTTTGCCTGCACAATCAAAAGACTTTTATCAAACAATAACACAGCAGGTAGAATCGAAAAAAGAAGGATACGTAGAAATTATCTCAGAACCTGGCGATACACCAGCCATCGAGAAGGTGCCGCAAATTATTGAATGGATTGAACAATGCGAAGCCGATGGATTTCAGCGTGGGGATATTTGTATTCTTAGTGAGGTGAATCACAAAGCCAATGTTTGGGCTGTTGAATTGACGAAAGCAGGGTACAAGGTGGTCTCCTCGGAATCTTTGTTGATTCAAAATGAGGTCCGTGTGAAGTTGATTGTGTCGTTTATTCGCCGTCGCTTGAATCCTTCTTCTGAAAGTGAAAAGCGGAAATTTGCTGAGTTGTTCTTTAGAATAAGCAAAGGCCTAGGCTATAATGAATACAAAAAATACCTTGAGCGAAAAGTTTCGTCCAAAGGAAAGAATTATACCTTGTTTGATGACAGCCAATTTCTTGCCGACCACTTTGGCGGAAGGGATGTTTTCTTCTTTAAATATGAGAACCTCTACGATCTCATTACTCAATTTTATACCTTGATGGGTTGGACAGAACTCAACAATCCATATTTGCACCATTTCACAGATGCAGCGCATAGTTTCGAGTTGAATCGGGGTCCAGAGTTGAAGGATTTCTTGAGCTATTATGAAGAAAACAAAGGGAGATTGGCGATCCAATTGCCGGAAAGCGAAGATGCGATTCGGATCATGACAATCCATAAATCGAAAGGACTGGAATTTCCTGTAGTCATTATTCCAGACATCGATTTTTCAATTAAACTGAAAGCACAATCGAAGTTCTTGGTTGAGGCTGGAGACTACATTCTTTATACAACATTAAGTAAGTCTCATCCATCGCCTGATGTTTGCGCCATGAATGTAAGTGAGAATGCTCAAATTCTTACAGATAAGGTAAATCTGGCGTATGTTGGTATGACGCGTCCTGAAGAACGTTTGTACATCATCAATAGACATAAAGATGGAAAACTCGGTGCCATCTTGCACACCTGTATTGAAAATTTGCCGGGTATTGAAGTATCTCCTGAAGGCCGATTTGTGAAGGGGCTTCGCACTCAGCGACCACAAAAGCCCACAAAGGGCGGAGGAATTGGATTTTTAGTGCCCGAAGAATTGACCGATCGACTTTGGTTTCCGGACATTTCCTTGCAAGACAGAAGTGAGTTGGTGGATGCGAACTTGCTGACGGATGAACAACGCTTTGGAAATCAATTTCACGCCGTGATGGCAGAGTTGAATGCTGCGGATGAAATCGAAGCTACCATTCAACGCATGGAGGCTGAAGGCGCGTTGGAAATTGGATTTGTAGATCAACTCAAAGAGAAGGCCAAGCAAATTTTTAGCCATCCAACATATTCTTCACTGTTCACGGATGCAACGCGCATCTTGAGTGAGCGATCCATTATTTTGGATGAACAAAATACCGTTCGACCGGATAAAATCATTTGTAAAACGACAGAAACCATTGTGATTGACTACAAGACCGGAGCGAACACACCAAAACACATCGAACAAATGCAAGGCTACGTCGAGACATTGCGCGCGATGGAAATGCCCGATGTTCGTGGCTTCATTTATTACACCTCAAAAAATGAGCTTCAGCCACTTATTTTGTAAGCGATTGTTCTGAGAAAATGGAGTCGATTAATGCGTCGTCAACGAGTTGAGGGATGGTTACTTTTAATCGAGGTTCCGCCTCCATGGCCCGTTTAATGGCAAATACAGCACCTTCGTTTCGTGCCCAGCTGCGGCGAGAAATCCCGTTGTTGACATCCCAGTGAAGCATCATCTTCAAACGACGATCGGCTTCTGCTGTTCCATCGAGCAACATTCCAAATCCGCCATTGATGACTTCGCCCCAGCCAACGCCACCACCATTGTGAATCGACACCCAGGTTGCACCTCTAAAACTATCTCCAATCACG
>CAMBMC010000251.1 GCA_945868555.1 Chitinophaga pinensis
TCAACCAGGGTCGCAAAAACCTGAAATGGTCGACTTTCACCTGCATGAAACTCTGGATGCACACATACATCAACCCACACAAAGGCATTTTTATGCGGCAAATAAATTCCAAGTTCTTGATTTTCTATAGCTATCCCTGATTGAAGAACTTTAGTGATTGGACTGCCATCCACATTAAAATCCTCCCCATTTTTCCCTACAATTTGCCAACGGTTTGGACGTTTTTCACTCCCAGACAATTGAGCAAAGGAAACACCCATAATTTTCTCTGCAGCAGCGTTCATGAATATTGCCTTTCCATTTGCGTCGCAATAAACGACACCCAAGGACATGTTTTGAAATACCTGTTCAAAATTCATTCTTTCAGCTTTTAATATTTGGGAAAGGCCCAAACGTTCTCGCTCAATATACTTCCTTGGTTTGTCCCCAATGAAAAGCTTGTTCGAGAAAATCCGCAGGTCTAAAGTTAAGGAATTCAATCGGTTGTTTTGGTAAACTTTACTCACCAAAAAAGAATTTTTACCTACCAAAAATCGAATATTTCACGTGATTCATACCTTGTCTTCAAAATCCAATCAAATCGACCCATTTTTCGGCATTCGCTCAGATAGTTCATGATCACACAAACTCCATGTATTCCTTTGTCGTACTTTTGCCAAAAAATAGAGCATGAGCGATAAACGAACAGAGATTAGTGACTTGGGAGAATTTGGTTTAATTGAACATTTGACAAAACCATTCACGATGCACCATAGCAGTTCGATGTTAGGCGTTGGTGACGACGCTGCGGTAATCGACATTGGTGGGGATGATGCCTTGGTTGTGAGCACTGATTTATTGACCGAAGGCATTCATTTCAACTTGATGTACATGCCTTTAAAGCATCTAGGTTACAAGAGTGTGGCCGTGAATGTTTCCGACATTTGCGCCATGAACGCTACTCCAACACAAATTACGGTGTCCATTTCCGTCTCCAATCGATTCCCCTTAGAGGCCTTGGAAGAATTGTACGAAGGAATTCGTTTGGCCTGCGACCATTACAAAGTAGATCTCGTTGGTGGCGATACTTCCTCTTCCTATTCGGGACTAGGCATCTCCATAACCGCAATTGGCACCGTCAAAAAGGATAAAATAAGCTACCGCAGTGGCGCTAAAGAATACGATCTGTTGGTGGTTACTGGCGACCTCGGCGCGGCATACATGGGACTTCAGGTACTCGAACGAGAAAAAGAAGTGTTTCGTGCGAATCCCAATGTTCAGCCAGAGCTCGATGGTCATGACTATATTATCGAACGCCAGTTGAAGCCAGAAGCACGCAAAGACATCATCGGTTTTCTTGCAGAATTGGATGTCGTTCCAACATCCATGATTGACATCTCTGATGGCCTAGCGTCTGAAGTACTGCACCTGTGCAAAGCGAGCAATGTGGGTTGTCACGTGTACGATGAGAAAATTCCTGTGGATGCAAAAACAGCGATGACAGCGATTGATTTCAACCTCGATCCAAATACCTGCGCCTTGAATGGTGGTGAGGATTATGAGTTGCTTTTCACCATCAAGCAAGACGATTTCGATAAAATCAAAGGCAATCCACACATGACTGTGATTGGTCACATCACCAATGCCCAAGACGGCATCTATTACATAGATAAAAATGGTTCAGCCATCACGCTTAGGGCGCAAGGATGGAAGCATTTTGATGCAGAATAAGTAGTCGATTGATTAGATTAATCTCTTAAAAAAGCCAACAAGACATCCTGAATTTCAGCGCTTTGTTCAATGTGCGCCATGTGTCCTGCGTTGGGAAGAATAACAACCTTGATGGCCGATTTCGATGTCCTTTCGCGCATGACTTCCATACTGATTAAGGGGTCGTTCATGCCATGAATCAATAAACAACTGTTTGGAAAGGCATGGATTGTTTCGGAATGATCTTTTCGGTTGCGCATGGCCAAGGCCGAATAAGCAATGGATTCGGGCAACATATTTTTGGCTTCCTTGATCAGAAATTGAATGTGTTCATTGTCGAGTTCCTTTCGGAAGAATAAACCCGGAATCGCTTGCTGTATGAGTAAATCTTTTGCTTTAAAAGCCAAATCAGCTACACGAATTCGATCGCGCTTTTTTTCTAGTGAATCTTCCCAAAAATTTGAGTTTAGCAAGACAACACGACGACAGCCTGCCATTTGTTTTTTCAATTCTAAGGCCACATAAGCACCCATAGAATGTCCGACGACATCAAAATCTGCAATGTTTAGACACCCAAGAGTACTCATCACATGTGTTGCCATCTCCGCGATGGAGGGATCACCCTCCCCTGTTAAAAGTGGTGAATGGCCATGGCCCGGTAAATCAATAAAAATCAATTGGCACGGCAATGTGTTCAGCGAAAGATGGTCCCACATCGCACTGCTTTCCATGAAACCATGGAGAAACACAACCGTTGGACCAGCACCTTCCATCCGCGACCAAAGCAGCGAATTAGGCATTCATCAAAGCTTCAATCTCATCTGCTTCAATAGGAATGTTGCGCATTAAATTGAAAGGAGCACCCGCATCTTGCACAACGAGATCGTCTTCGATTCGAATTCCTAAACCTTCTTCTGGAATGTAAATCCCAGGTTCACACGTAAAGACCATGCCCGCTTTGATTGGTTCATTCCACAAGCCAACATCGTGCGTGTCTAAGCCTAAAAAGTGTGATGTTCCGTGCATGAAATACTTTTTATACGCCGGCAATTCGGGCCGTTGATTTTGGATGTCTGTTTTATCGATTAAACCCAAGTGAAGCAACTGTTCCTCCATAAGCTGCCCCACTTCTTTGTGGTAGTCTGTCATGACCGTTCCAGGCACCAGCAATTTTTCTGCTTCGCGCTTCACGTGCAACACGGAATTGTACACCGCACGTTGGCGATTTGTATAACGCCCATTCACAGGAATACAACGCGTCATGTCCGACGAGTAATTCGCGTATTCTGCTCCCACATCCAACAAAATGACATCACCTGACGCACACTGTTGGTTGTTTTCAATGTAGTGCAGCACACAGGCATTTTTTCCCGAGGCGATAATTGGCGTGTATGCGAATCCTTTTGAACGTTTACGCAAAAATTCATGGGCAAATTCAGCTTCGATTTCATACTCCCACACCTCCGGTTTCACAAATCCGAGAATGCGTTTGAATCCCGCTTCCGTGATGTTGCATGCTTCCTGCATAAGAGCCAATTCAACATCTTCCTTGATGGAACGAATGCGGTGCATGATCGGAGCGCTCTTCCGCACTTGATGCGCAGGATAATCTGATTTCATGCGTTTAATGAAGCGATCTTCGCGTGTTTCCACTTCGGTTGAGGCACGAAGGTGTTCGTTCGTGTTGAAATAAATCGTTTCCGCTTCTGCCATCATCTGTTTAAAGATCGTATCGAACTGATTCAACCAATATACAGTCTTAACCCCAGAAGTTTCGAAGGCTTGTTCTTTGTTTAATTTCTCACCCTCCCATACGGCAATCAGTTCACTCGTTTCTTTGAGAAACAATACTTCGCGGTGCGCTTCATTTTTACATGTTGGGAAGAGCACCAAAATGCTTTCCTCCTGATCTACACCAGACAGGTAGAAGATGTCACGGTGCTGTTGAAAAGGCATTGTGGCATCCGCCGAAACGGGATAAACATCGTTTGAGTTGAACACTGACAAAGCACCCTTTTCCATGTGTGCGTTGAATTTTTCACGGTTGCGAATAAATAGCGTTCGATCAATTTTATGGTATTTCATCTGGAATTATTTTTCGGTTGAAATTATCAATTTTTTGCCTTTTTTTGGTAAAAAGAGCATTCTTTTTAAGAACATCGTAAAACGTTTACGAACTTCTACCCACATCTTTGTACCATAAACAACAAGGATATGGCAACACAAATCAACATCAAAGGTATTTATTTTCTTTCAAGCTCACAGGAAGTGAGTATTGTTGGAATGATGCAACAGGGGATTTTTTCCTACCCCTCAGAGATCATTACCGACCACAGCGGATTGAATCTTGTGATGAACCATTTGCAGCAGCTCAATCCAGAAATGGATGTAAATGGCTTGCTTGAAAGTTTACACAATGGAGCAACACAGTACTACGAAATGAGCACGAAATCACTTAAAAATACGCACATTGAAACAGCATTTCTT